>NZ_JBMCZA010000143.1:85702-89087 GCF_048654705.1 Nocardioides sp. CPCC 206348 | reverse complement strand
CACGATCCAGGGATACGCCGACGAGACGGACGCGGTCGCGATGGCCAACGACTCGACGTACGGGCTCCACGGTGCAGTGTGGTCGGCCGACCCGGACCGGGCCCTGGCGGTCGCTCGCCGGTTGCGGACCGGCCAGGTCGACATCAACGGAGCAGCGTTCAACCCGGCTGCGCCCTTCGGTGGCTACGGCAGGTCGGGCAACGGACGCGAGCTGGGACGGTTCGGGATCGAGGAGTTCCTCGAGACCAAGTCGATCCAGCAGCCGGTCCCGCAGTGACACTGACCGCCGTCCCGACCGAGACCCGAAGCCGCCGTACGGCAGCCATCGCCCTGGTGCTGGTCACGGCCGTGTGGGGCTCGACGTTCGGCCTCTCCAAGGACCTGCTCGAGCGGCTGCCCGTCGCCGACTACCTCGGCTCGCGCTACCTCGTTGCCGCAGCCGTCCTGCTCGTCGTCTGCCCGCGGCTGGTCCGCGGGCTGACGCCGCACACCGTGCGCGTCGGCATCGGGCTCGGCACGTTGTACGCCGGTGCGCAGTTGCTGCAGTTCCACGGTCTGGCCCAGACAGAGCCGACCGTGTCGGCGTTCGTGGTGGCGATGTACGTCGTCTTCACACCCCTGTTCGTCGCGGTACTGCCGGGCCGGGGGGTCGATGGAGTGACGTGGGCGGCGGTCGCGGTCGCGACGACCGGTGTTGCGGTGATGTCCCTGCGCGGCTGGGCATTCGGGACCGGCGAGCTGCTCACCCTCGTTTCGGCCGCGCTGTACGCGGTGCACATTCTCGCGCTCGGCCGGTGGGCCCGCCCTGACGAGGCGTTCGCGCTGACGTTCTTCCAGCTCGCGACGATGGGGGTGCTGCTGACCGGTGTCGGTTCCGCCGACGGACTGGAGCTGCCGGGTCGCGGCGACCTGCTCGCGTTCTTCTACCTCGCAGCGATCGCGGGCACCGTCACCTTGCTGGTCCAGACCTGGGCGCAGGGCCACCTCGAGTCCGGGCAGGCCGCCGTACTGATGGTTCTCGAGCCGGTCTGGGCCGCTGCCTTCGGTGCGCTCCTGTGGCACGAGACCCTCGGGCCCCGCACGCTCGGCGGCGGTGCGCTCGTGCTGCTCGCGATGCTGATGGTCGTCGTCCGACCAGACGCCCGCGTTCCCGATCCACCCGCCTCACTTCCCGAAGGAGTGGCCTGATGTACGACGTCCTGGTCGTCGGCGGCGGTATCGCTGGCGCGTCGATCGCCTACGAGCTGGCAACGACCGGTCGCGCGGTGTGCGTCCTCGAGGGCGAACCGGAGCTGGCCCGCCACACCACCGGCCGCTCCGCGGCGACGTGGATCGGCGGCTATGGGCCGCCCGAGGTGCAACGGCTGACTCGTGCCAGCCGGACGTTCCTCGAGGCGCCGCCGTTCGACGTCACCGCGCCGCTGCTGCGTCCGCTTCCGTGCCTGTACGTCGGCGGGCCGGACGCCGACGTTGCGGCAGCCGACGCGGTGGTTGCGGCCACCGCTGGCGTCCTGGTTGACCCGGCCGATGCCGAGCGGATCAACCCGGTCCTGCGCCCCGGCTGGACCCAGGTCGCAGTGATCGACGAGACGGCCTGCGACCTGGACGTCGCGGGGCTGCACCAGGGCTACGCCCGGGCGCTGCGCGGGTCCGGCGGCGTCGTCCGCACGAGCGCGCGCGTGTTGGGAGCGACCCGCGAAGCCGGCCTCTGGCGGCTCTCCACGACAGACGGCAGTGCCGATGCGCCGGTGGTCGTCGTTGCTGCGGGAGCGTGGGGCGACGAGGTGGGCCGGCTGATGGGATCCCCCGGGGTGGGGCTGGAACCGCGCCGGCGCACGATGTTCGGCTCGCCCACCGCCGTACCGCTCGCGGGCATGCCGTTCACCTGTGATCTCGAGGGTGGGTGGTACCTCAAGGCCGAGGGCGACCTCGCGCTCTGCTCCCCGGAAGACGCCGAACCGCACGCCCCGGGCGATCCGAAGCCCGACGAGCTCGAGATCGCGCGCACCATCGAGGCGATCAACGAGGCCACCGTGCTCGGCCTGCGCAGTGTCCGCACGGCGTGGGCGGGATTGCGCACCTTCGCTGCCGACGGTGAACCCGTGGCCCGGTACGACGAGCACGTCGACGGGCTCTTCTGGTTCGTCGGCCAGGCCGGTTACGGCATCCAGATGGCTCCAGCGCTCGCTGCGGAGGCTGCGGAACGGCTGGTCGTGGGTCCACCGCCGGTGTTCGGCGGCATCCTCTAGCATCGACCTCCCGGGCGCCGATCGAGGAGGGCCGATGACAGGGGATGCCGACTCACGACGCCGACGCATCATCGATGCAACCCTCGACGTGATCCAGGACCGCGGCCTCGTCGGCGTCCGGACGCAGGAGATCGCCCGCCGCGCAGAGGTCAGCTCCGGACTGTTGCTCTACCACTTCGGCACTCTCGACGGGCTGATCGCCGCCTCCATGCAGGAGTCCGAGGACCGCTACTACCGCGGCCTCGAGGACGAGGACGCCGTCGGCCGACCTGCGCCGGAGCGGCTGCGCCTGCTGGTCGAGCGCTCTGGCGACCCGACCTCGGTTGTTGCGGCCTGGACGCTCTGGATGGAGTTCTGGGTTCGTGCCCTGCGCGACCCCGACACGGCTGCCCTCTGCGCCTCGCTCGAGGCACGTTGGCGCGCAGTGCTGCTCGACGTGATCGAGCAGGGCATCGGCGAAGGAGTCTTCAACAGCCCCTCCCCGAAGGTCGCCGTCGTCCGCCTGTCCGCCCTGCTCGACGGGCTGTCGGTCGCCGCGACGCTCGGTGACCGCGAGGTCCCGGTGGAGGCCGTTGCAGACCTCTGGTTGGACGCCGCGGCCCGTGAGCTCGACTGCGACCCCGTGCTACTGGCCCGCCTCGCCTGACAGCGCAGTCAGCACCTGTGCGCCTGCCCGCTCGCCGGAGCGGATGGCGCCGTCGATGTAGCCGTGGCCGACACCCGCGGTCTCGGTGCCGGCCCAGTGGAGTGGGCCAACCGGATCGCGCCAGCCCGCGCCGTGCTCGTGCCACGTCCCCGGGGAGGGGAGTGCGGCATACGCCCCCTCAGCCCACAGCTGGTCCGGCCATCGCAGCTCGTGGTAGTCCATCGGCGCGGCAGCCTCCTCGCCCAGGACCGTGATCACGTCGAGTACCGCCTTGTGGCGCGCCTCTTCGGGCTGGGTGCTCCAGGCGCGGTAGTCGTCCCCGTAGATGAACGCCGCGAGCACTCCACACGACCCGTCGGCGGGCGAGTTGTCGAAGGTGTATGCGACCGGGCTGCCGTCGTACGTCGTCAGCTGGCCGGACAGCCCGCGGGAACGCCAGAACGGTTCGGCGTAGGTCAGGTGCAGCTTGGCGACGTCGCCCATCGGGCTG
>NZ_JBMCZA010000143.1:73296-85659 GCF_048654705.1 Nocardioides sp. CPCC 206348 | reverse complement strand
GGGGAGAAGGTCAGCCGGGCCTGGGCGGGCGGGGTGCCGGTCACCACCACCCGCCGCGCACGGACGGCCGACCTCGCCGTGCGGACGGTTGCTCCCTCGCGGTCCCAGTCGATCGCGGTGACCGGTGCACCCAGCCGCACGGCGTCACCGAGGTACACCGCAGCAGCCCGGGCCGGTGCGTCGGCACCGTCGATGAAGCGGCTGTCCTGGGCTCCGCCGCTCGTACCGAGCAGGGGATCGAGGCCGCCGTTCGCAGCGACGTAGAACAGCACGTGGAACAGCGACACGTCGCGCGGCTCGCAGGCCCACAGGCCCTGGACCACCAGCCGCAACCGCCGGTTCGCATCGGGGGATCCGCCCGCGGAGATCAGCCAGTCCTGCAGTGTGCACGCGTCCCAGGCGGCGATCCTCGGGGTGGCGCCGGGTCGTTCGGGATCGATGTCGGCAGCCATCGTGTCCAGCTGCTCGATGAGCGCTTGGTAGCCGTCGCTGTCGTGGACGCGGGGGAGTGCGCCGCTGGCGTAGGCGACCGGTGCAGAGCCGGGCCACAGCTCGAGGTGTTGTCCGTCGTCGTACGTCGGGAACCGACGACAGCCGAATCGGTCGGCGAAGCGCAGCAGGGCGGTCTGTGCTGGTCCGGCCCACTGGCCGCCGTGATCGATGAGCACGCCGCCCTCGTCGCGGGTCCAGACCCGACCGCCCACCCGGTCGCTGGCCTCGAGGACGCGGACCGTTGCGCCGCCCTCAACCAGGCCGACCGCGGCGGCGAGACCGGCGTACCCCGCTCCGACGACTACGACATCGACGTTCTCCATGTGTTCGCTCCTCCGGGCAAGCCCTTGACAGGTGTGAGTGACATCACGGATCCTAACCTGACTGAACACTCAGTCAAGTTTTAGGAGAGTTGGATGGACGAAGCGATGCGCAAGGAGCTCGAGGAGCGGCTGGCGCTGATCGATGCTGGAGGTGCGGCGGAGGAGCCGCTCCCGCCGCTGCCGCTCACAGACCTGCTGCTCGCGATCGGCGGGCTCGCCGTGCTCACCGTCGTGCTGCTGTGGTGGGCGCTGTGAGCGCCGCGACCGCTGCGCCCGAGGGGCTCGGCGGAGACGCCACCCTCACCGAGCTCCCGCTGCTGCGGCGCGAACGGATCTGGGGCTTCTGGGACTACTCCTCGGTCAATGTCGGACTGGCCATCGCGACGTGGGCATTCCTGCAGGGCGGCGCGGTCGCCTACTACGTCGGAGCCAAGGCAGCCGTCGCGAGCATCGTCATCGGCTACGGCATCAGCGTGCTGCTCGTGTCGCTGGCACCGTGCCTGCCCTGCGGCCGCTACGGGGTCGAGCAGTTCGTCTCGATGCGGAGCGTGCTGGGGGAGCGTGGTGCCCGGGTCCTGATGGTGGTCATGTCGGCCCTCCTCGCCGCTGCGTGGTCAGCAGTGCTGGCGATCATGTGCGGCCACGCGCTCGCCAACGTGACCAACCAGCTCTTCGGCACCGAGCTCACGTCGGGGTCCGGCGTGGTCAGCGTCCTGGCGCTGCTCGCGCTCGCCGCGTCCTGGGTGATCGTGTCCCGAGGACCCCGCTCGATCGAGCTGGTCAACCGGTTCGTCGCTCCGGGGCTGATCGTGGTCACGCTCGTCATGCTGGTCCTCGTCTTCACCAAGGTCAGCTGGACCGAGCTCACCGCGGCCCCCGCACTCGACCCGTGGGGCGACAGTCGCCTCGACTTCGTGCTCGCAGTGGAGCTCAACATCGCGGGCGGGTTCGCCTGGTGGCCCAACGTCGGGAACCTCGCCCGGCTCACCAAGACCACGCGCAGCGCGTTCTGGCCCAACGTCATCGGCCTGTTCCTGGCCTCGGTGGTGGCAGCGATCGTCGGCGTGTTCGCAGCGCTGGCCCTCGGTTCGGAGGACCCGACACTGTGGATGGTGCCGCTGGGAGGTGCCCTCCTCGGCATCCTCGCCCTCGCCTTCGTCGGGATGGCGAACGTGACGAGCGTCGTGGCGCAGAGCTATTCCGCGCTGGTCGCCATCAAGGGCGGGGGTGGCGCCGTCGTACGACGGATGCCCTGGGCGCTGCTGGCCTGCATCGTTCTCGCGCCGGCCGCGGTCCTGGTCTTCTTCCCGACCACCGTCTACGACAACTACGCGCGGTTCGTGTCCTGGGGTGCGATCGTGGTCGCTCCGTTGTGCGCCGTCCAGCTCGTCGACTTCTTCTTCCTGCGGCGTCAACGCCTCGACCTGAGGGACCTCCACCTGCCGGCGGCGGAGTCCCGCTACGGGTTCCTGGGTGGCTGGAACCCGATTGCGATCCTCGCGCTGGTGCTCGGCGCCATCACGTACGCGCTCCTGCTCAATCCGGTCACCTACGAGCCGGCAGGCTGGTTCCCCTACGTGACTGCTTCCCTGCCTGCGTTCGTGGTCGCCGGGACGGCCCACTACGTCGGCACGCGGCTGGTCCTCCTGCGTTCGGCCTCATGGGGCGGCTACCGCTGAGGTTCGGCGCGGGGCCAGATAACCTCGGCGCATGTCGATCGCCATCGTCACCGATTCGACGGCACACCTGCAGCCCGGCGCCGAGGAGGCGTGCGGTGTGACGGTCGTGCCGTTGCAGGTCGTCATCGACGACGAGGTGTACGACGAGGGATCACCCGAGGCGACGCCGGCGAAGGTGGCGGAGGCGCTGCGTGAGAAGCGCGCCGTCAGCACGTCGCGCCCGCCGCCGGCGGTGTTCTCCGAGCTCTACGCGAAGCTCGCGGACGGCGGGGCGACCGAGATCATCTCCATCCATCTCTCGGCCGAGGTCAGCGGCACGTTCGAGTCCGCAGTCGTCGCCTCCCGCAACGCGCCGGTGCCCGTGACGTGCATCGACACCCGTCAGGTCGGTATCGCCATCGGCTATGCCGTGGAGTCGGCAGCCGCAGTGCTGGAGGCCGGCGGTACGGCGGCCGCAGCGGCGGAAGCGGCACGCAACCGCGCGGCGGCGGCGACGTCGCTGTTCTACGTCGACACGCTCGAGTACCTCCGCCGCGGTGGCCGGGTCGGTGGTGCGGCAGCCGTCTTCGGTGGTGCCCTCGCGGTCAAGCCCCTCCTCGGGATCGTCGATGGAGTGATCGAGTCCCGCGCGAAGGTCCGCACGTCGGGCAAGGCGATCGCCCGACTCGAGGCGATGGCCATCGAGGCGGCTGGTGACCACTTCGTCGAGCTGTGCGTCGCCCACCTCGAGGCCGAGGATCGCGCCGCGGCCCTCGCCGAACGCCTGGCGGATCGCCTGGGCGAGCAGCTCGTGCCGACCCGGGACGGACGCCGCGTGCGGCGCATGGAGTTCGGCGGAGTGCTCGGCGCCCACGTCGGCCCCGGCATGCTCGCTGTCTGTGTCGCCCCACTGACCTGACGACCACCAGTTGTCCACAGCCTGCCTGGGCTGACGGTGTTGTCCACAGGTGTGAGGGCGAGGGCCGCGGCGGTCGGTGAATCCTGCCTACCGTGCGGACATGCATCCACGACTCGCGTTGATCGCCGACGGACTCGCGCCGCCCGCCGATCCTGACGAGACCCCGGTGGCGTGGTGGGCCGACCACACGCGGGTGGCCGAGACCCCTCCGCCGGCGCCTCCGGCGGAAGCGGCGGAAGCGGCGGAAGCGGCGCCACCCGCCCTGCCCGTGCCGGGTCGGCATGCGGCCCGACGCCGGGTGCGGCTGGTGCCGAGCGGGCTCCCGACACTCGCACCCGCGCACGTCGCCGTGGTGGCCGTGATGGTCGCTGTTGCCCTGGCCGTGACGACGTGGTGGGTCGCCCGGGACCAGCCCGTCGGCACGGCAGGTCCACCGGCCACGGCGGGGGAGTCGGTGGAACCGCTGCTCGCCGCCGCGACACCGGGCGCGTCACCGGGCGCGTCACCGGGCGCGTCACCGGGCACCTCACCGGGTGTGGCCGAGGGCACCGTCACCGTCGATGTCGCCGGCAAGGTACGACGCCCGGGCATCGTCGTACTCGACAAGGGGGCGCGGGTGACCGATGCGCTCTCGGCTGCCGGGGGTGCCAAGCGCGGCGTGGACGTGACGTCGCTCAACCTGGCGCGCCTGCTGGTCGACGGGGAGCAGATCGTCGTGGGTGTGCCGGGTGCTGCGCCTGCTCCTGCGCCCGCCAGCGGAGGTGCGGTCGCGCCGGGAGCGACCGGGCCACTGGTCAATCTCAACCTCGCGAGCCAGACCGAGCTGGAAGGGCTGCCGCAGGTCGGGCCGGTCACCGCCCAGTCGATCATCGCGTGGCGCGAGCAACGGGGCGGGTTCACCAGCGTCGACGAGCTCCTCGAGGTCGACGGCATCGGCGAGAAGACGCTCGAGCGACTCGCGCCCTACGTGACGGTCTGACCGGGTGGGTCGCTCAGGAGGCGCCGAGCAGCGCCCGGTGCAGCACCGCGATCAGTTCGCCCCTGGTGATCATCCCGACCAGGCGCCCGTCGTCGTCGACGACCGGCACGTTCTTGTAGCCCTCCGTGGTCATCATCGGCACCAGGTCGGCGACCGGCGTGCTCTCCAGGATGGTCGTGACCTCGGGCCGCATGATCGAGTCGACGGTCTCGAGCTCCACGAGGTCGCGGGTGAACAGGTCGATGATCGACAGCACCCCGATCACGCGGCGTTCGCTGTCGATCACCGGGAGCGTCTTGACCTGGCGCTGCACGATGAGGGCACGCGCCCGGTAGATCGACTCGAACGGGTGGGCCACGGCCACGTCGGTGTTCATGATCCGGGAGACGGGGATGGAGCCGAGGCGCCGGTCGAGGGCGTGGGTCTCGGCGTCGCGCACGATGGCGACGATGTCGGCGGGAAGCACGTCGAGGCGGTCGGCGAGGCGCTTCATCGCCTCTTCCACGTCGGGCGTGGTGATGCCGAGCTCACTCGCGGCGGTGGTCGGCGCGGGCGCGGGCGGTCGGTGGGGGTACCGCCGGCCGGTCAGGTTGTTGACCGCGATCGCGATCACCAGGAGCGCGAGGGTGTTGACGGCGACCGGGGTGAACACGAACAGCGGACCCTGGTCGGCGATCGCGGGCGTCGCGGTCGCGGCCAGCAGGGCGCAGGCGCCGCCGGGTGGGTGCAGGCAGTTCAGCAGCATCATCACGCCGATCGCGGCGCCGACACCGACCGCTGCAGCGATCAGGACGTCATCGATGAGCCAGTGCGCGACGAGACCCACGGCGGTCGAGATCAGGTTGCCGCCGACCACCGGCCACGGCTGGGCGAGCGGGCTCGCCGGTACGGCGAACAGCAGGACGGCGCAGGCACCCATCGGGGCCACGATGAACGGCAGCATCTCGGGCCCGCCGGGCACCGCCCGTGCCGTCGCGCCCGCCACCGCGATGCCCAGCAGGGCTCCCGCGGCACCCCGGGCCAGTTCGGACGTCGAGTAGCGGCTCACCCGTGGAACCCTAGGGCGTGTCTCCTTACTCCACGCCTGCTGCGCGGTCTTTCGGACTCGATCTGGCGGCGTTGTCGGAGACTCGACGGGCCTCCGGCCCGCCTTCGCTCCTCCGCCTTGCCAGATCGGCCCGAAAGACCGCTCGCTACGGCGTCGAGTAAGGAGACACGCCCTTGGGCGTAGCCGTGCACCACGACTTCCGGATGCCCGCGCTCGGTGCGGCCGCGTGGGGTGCCGGTGTGGGGGCGGCGGTCCTGGGATCGTCGGCGGTCTGGCTGCTCGTTGCCCTCGCGCTCGTGACCGTCGGAACCGTTGTCGGCCGTGCCCGCCTGGCGACCGCGGCGCTGCTCCTGGCGGCAGCGGTCGTGACGAGCACCCTGCTGCGCCACGCCTCGGTCTCGGCGAGTCCGCTGCACCACTGGGCCGAGGACCGGGCCACTGCGGAACTGGTGGCGACAGTGGTCTCCGACCCGCGGCGGGTCGAGGGGCAATGGGGCGACCAGGTCGTCGTACGACTGCGGGTGGAGGAGGTGACCGCGCGCGGTGCCCGGCAGCGACTGGGTGGCACGGTCGTCGTGCTGGGCGACCCGGCGTGGGCGGAGGTGACGCTGGGGGAGCGCGTGGTGGCCAAGGGACGCCTCGCGCCGTCCGACCGGGCCGAGGAGGCGGCGCTGCTGACCGGCGCGCGGCCACCGGTCCGGATCCGTGGACCTGATGCCTGGTGGCGG
This sequence comes from Nocardioides sp. CPCC 206348, assembly GCF_048654705.1. NCBI lineage: Bacteria > Bacillati > Actinomycetota > Actinomycetes > Propionibacteriales > Nocardioidaceae > Nocardioides > Nocardioides sp. CPCC 206348. The sequence goes on along the minus strand of NZ_JBMCZA010000143.1, from coordinate 79,512 downwards.
GCGTCGGCGGCCCTGCGGGCCTCGATCCGTGAGGCGGTCTCCCACCGGCCGCCCGACCAGGCAGGCCTGGTGCCGGCGCTGGTCGACGGGGACGACGCCGGCCTGCCCGCTGCGGTGGAGGAGGACTTCCGGACCACCGGACTGACGCATCTCACGGCGGTGAGCGGCACCAACCTGACGCTCGTGGTGGGGGCACTCCTGCTGCTCGCCCGCGCTCTCGGTGTACGACGACGCTGGCTCGTGCTCGTCGGCCTGCTCGGGATCGTGGGGTTCGTCCTCCTCGCCCGCACCGAGCCGAGCGTGCTCCGGGCGGCCGCGATGGGCACCGTCGGACTGTTCGCGTTCGGTCCCGACGGACGCCGTCGCGGCCTCCGGGCGCTCGGGGTGGCGGTGACTGCCCTGGTGCTGGTGCAACCGGCGCTGGCCGTGTCGGCTGGCTTCGCGCTCTCCGTGCTCGCGACAGCCGGCATCGTGCTGCTCGGGCCGCCCTTGTCGGAGGCGCTCGCTCGCTGGCTTCCACGAGGCCTGGCCGAGGCGATCGCCGTACCGACCGCGGCGCAGCTGGCGTGCACACCGGTCGTCGCGGTGCTGTCCGGCCAGGTGAGCCTCGTGGCGATCGTGGCGAACCTGCTGACCGGGCCGCTGGTGGGTCCGGCGACGGTGCTGGGCCTGCTCGGTGGCCTCGTCGGTCTCGTCGTGCCTGTGCTGGGCCGGGTGTGCGGCACCGGCGCCGGATGGTGTGTCGGCTGGATCATCGCGGTGGCCCGCCATGGTGCGGCGCTGCCGGGCGCCACCATCGGGTGGGGCACCAGCGCACTCGCGATTGCCGTCCTCGTGGTGTTGTGCGTGCTGGTGGCCGTGGCCCTGCCGGCGGTCCTGCGGCGACGCGGGTGGGGTGCCGCCCTCGGCGTGGGGTTGCTCCTGATCGTGCTCGGCGTCCCCGGCCGGATCTGGTCGGCCCCCGGATTCGGCTGGCCGCCCGAGGGCTGGGTGCTGGTGGCCTGCGATGTCGGGCAGGGCGACGGACTGGTGCTGTCGGTCGCGCCGCACACCGCGATCGTGATCGACGCCGGGCCCGACCCGGACGCGATCGACGGCTGTCTCGACCGGTTGTCGATCGACCGGATCCCGTTGGTGGTGCTCACGCACTTCCACGCCGACCACGTCGACGGGCTCGAGGGGGTGCTCCGCGGCCGCCGTGTCTCCGCGATCGAGACGACCCCGGTCCTCGATCCGCCCGAAGCGGTCAGCCAGGTCCAGCGGATCGCCGATGCGGCGCGGATCCCGGTCGCGCCGGCGTCGTACGCCGCCACCCGGAAGTACGGCGCCGCGGTGCTCCAGGTGCTGCACCCCGACATCCCGGTGCCAGTGGAGGGTGCCGGCGACGGGAGCTCGGCCAACGACGCCAGCGTCGTGCTGCTGGTGGAGGTGGCGGGCGTACGGATCCTGCTCACCGGCGACGTCGAACCGCCGGGCCAGGCGGAGCTCGCGCGCCTGGTCCCGGACCTCGACCTCGATGTCCTGAAGGTGCCGCACCACGGCAGCACGCACCAGGACTACGACTGGCTGGCGTCCCTCGATCCCGAGGTCGCGCTCGTCTCCGCAGGTGCCGACAACGACTACGGCCACCCTGCACAGCGTGTCGTCGAGGCGCTCGAAAGGGTCGAGGCGGAGGTGCTGCGGACCGACACGAGCGGAGACCTGGCGATCGTGGTTGACGGCGACGGCGTGATCACCACCGCCACCCGGAGGTGACGTCGGAGGCGTGTGGGAAGGTGGGCGCATGCGGGCCGAGGACGTGTTGGGACGGGTCATCCTGGTCACCGGCAAGGAGGAGTTCCTCGGAGCGCGCACGGTCGATGACGTCAAGGCCGCGGTCCGTGCGTTCGACCCCGAGACCGAGTTCGCCGACAGCGCGGCCGCCGACCTGACGCTCGCCTCGCTCGGCGAGATGTCCGCCCCGTCGTTGTTCTCCGCCATCCGCTGCGTCGTGGTGCGCGGCTTCGAGAACCTTCCGGACGAATCGGTCGAGGGCGTGCTGAGCTACGCCGCCGCGCCGGTCGAGGACGTCGCGCTGGTCCTGGTCCACGGCGGCGGCCCCAAGGGCAGCGGCGTGCTGACCAAGCTCCGCAAGCTGCCGGCCGTCACCGAGCACAAGTCCGAGGAGCTCAAGCCGTCGGACTTCCCGGCCTTCGTCGCCAACGAGGTACGACGATGGGGCGCCACGATCGAGCGCGACGCCGCCGACGTGCTGATCGAGTCGATCGGCCGCGACCTGCGCTCCCTCGCGGGCGGTGCCCACCAGCTCGCCAACGACTTCCCGGGGGAGCGGATCAGCGAGGCGCAGGTGAAGCGCTACTTCGGTGGCCGTGCGGAGGCCAAGTCCTTCGCCGTCGCAGATGCCGCGTTCGCCGGGCGTGACCGGGCCGCGCTCGAAGAGCTGCGCTGGGCCCTCGACGCCGGGACGCCGGCGGTGCTGGTCACCTCGGCCTTCGCGGGCAGCGCCCGCGGACTGGCGCGGCTGGTGAGTGCGCCACGCGGGATGCGGGACGCGGACCTGGCTCGCGAGGTCGGCGTGCCCCCGTGGAAGCTGCGTTCACTGCGCGATCAGGCCCGCGGCTGGAACGAACCGGGACTGGCCCGCGCGATCCGCGCGGTCGCCCAGGCCGACGCCGACATCAAGGGCGCGGCCAGCGACGCGTCGTACGCCCTCGAGCGGCTGGTGCTGACCATCACGTCGCTCCGTCGCGGCTGAGCGGCGCCAGGGTCGCTGCGGGAAAACGGAAAGGGAGCCCTCGCAGAGCGAGGACTCCCTTGTACTCCGGACCGGAGTGGATCAGAGAGAAGCAGCCTTCTTGGAGATCGAGGACTTGCGGTTCGCAGCCTGGTTCTTGTGGATGACGCCCTTGGACGCGGCCTTGTCGAGCTTCTTGGTGGCCTCGCGCGCGGCGGCGATGGCCTTGTCCTTGTCGCCGGCCTCGGCGGCCTCACGGAACTTGCGGATCGCAGACTTCAGACCGGTCTTGACGGCCTTGTTGCGCTCGTGCGCCTTCTCGTTCTGCTTGTTGCGCTTGATCTGGCTCTTGATGTTCGCCACGGTTAACTGCCTCTGTGTCGTATGAGAATGCTGGTCTGGTCCGGAGTGCGTGCCCCGGTGGGCCGTGCCCGAGGGGCAGGCGACAACACAGGAGACGCGACCAGTAAGGCTAACAGCGGGGGAACACCGCCCCAAATCGGGCGAGGCGCCCGGCCGGACCGGGTGTTGTGCTCAGCAGGGACAGTCTGCGAGATTGCGCCCGTGCCCGCACCCTCGACGCCGACCTTCCCGCTCGGTGCCCTCATGATCCTGCCCGGCACCCTCTTCTGGGTCTTCGTGATCCTGGGTGCGACCCGGGAGGACAACCGGTTCGTCGCCGCCGCGTTCGTGGTGGGTGGGGCCGGGCTGGCCGTCTTCGCCGTGCTCAAGACGCGTGAATCACGCACCAGACGCGCCCACCGGGAGCGCGCGATCGAGTCCGGCACCCGTACGACGGCCCGGATCGCCGCCACCCGGGTGCGCGGCAGCCTCAACAACGACCCGTACGTCGTCTTCACCCTCGACGTGGCGCCGGAGTCGGGGAAGGCGTACCGCGTCGAGCTCACCGAGCTGGTCTCCCAGCTCGCGATCCCGCGGATCCTGCCGGACACGGTCATCGACGTGTGGGTGCACCCGGACGACCCGAACTTCGTCGTGATCGACCCGGCCGCGCTCGGTCGTGGCTGAGCACGGCCGGGTCGATCAGGACGGTCAGTTCGGGAGGCCGAACGCGTACAACTTGTTGTTCGGGGTGCCGAACCCGAAGTTGCTGTACCCCGAGCCCCAGTAGACGGTGCCGTTGGAGATCGCAGCACCGGACAGGCACGAACCGCCGCTCGCGAACTCCCACAGGATTGCCCCCGTCGCCCCGTTCATCGCGTACATGTGGCCGGCGGGGTCGAGGGAGCAACCGAACACGATGCCGTTCGCGGTCGTCACCGGCCCGGAGGTGCCCCCACCGTGCGGCGGGGTCTTCTGCCACAGGACCTGGCCGGTCACGGCGTCGAGTCCGCTCCACACGCCGGCGGTCGTCACCGCGCCGCCGGGGAGGGTCCAGGGCACGAGGTTGCTGTTGGCGTTCGCCGTGTAGATGCGGCCCCGGTCGACGGCCGAGCCCCACTGCAGGCCGCCGGCCGTACCTCCGGGTCCGGCCTGGGTGACCCAGCGAACCGCTCCGGTGGCAGCATCCAGTGCCCAGTACTGGCCGCTCTTCTGCCCGGCTCCGACGACATCGACCGACTTGCCTCCCGGGGGCTTGACGGTGAAGAGCGAAGGCGCCTGACCGAAGTCGTAGTCGGGTCCTGCCGGGTCGGGGCAGAGGTCACCGTCCCCGAAGAACGGGATGCAGTCGACGGTCCACGCGTCGTACGGAATCGCCCGGGTCACCCACTTCACCGCGCCGGTGGTCAGGTCGAGCGCCAGGATCGAGTCGAAGAAGTCGTTGGCAGGCAGGCATGCCGCCTGCGCCGAGCTGCTGCCCGCCTCCTTGACGCACTCGAGCACTTCGGGGGGCACCGAGTAGTTGTTGCCGGTGGCGATCAGCACCTGGTGGCGCTTGGTGTCGATGGCCGGCGAGCTGCCCCACACTGCGTTGCCGGTGTAGCCGGTCGGGGCCATGTAGGTCTTCCACACGATGGCGCCGGTGGCCACGTCGATCGCCAGCATGCTTCCGCGGAACGAGAGCTCATAGCCCGGAACGAAGGCAGCGAGCGCTTCCTCCTGGGAGGCGACGCCCACGTACAAAAGGCCGTTGAAGACGGTCGGGGACTGCGTGATGATCGCCGCGGGATGCGCGTCCGCCACGGTGCTCCAGACGAGTTCACCGGTGGCGCGGCTGAACGCCATCACCTTGCCGCCGGGGCCGCCGCCGGGCGCGAGAATGCTGCCCTGCGTGCCCACGATCACCAGGGACTCGGTCACGGTCGGCGTCGCACGTGCCTTGTCGAACGGAACGCCGCTCGCGGCCGGGATGCTCGTCCTCCACTCCTGGGCACCGGTCTTCGCGTTGATCGCGTACAGGTTGCCGGCCCAGTCGGGCACGTAGACGTGGCCGTTGTAGACGGCGGGCGTCGCCGACACGTCGCCCCCGGTCGTGAACTCCCACTTCTTCGTGAGCCCACTGACGTTGCTGATCGTCAACTTCGACTCGGACGGCTGTGACCGGGTGTTCCGGTAGTCGCCCCCAGCGTTGGTCCAGTTGGCCCCTCCGGGTGCGGCATCAGCAACCGTCAGCGGGATGAGCAGGAGCGCCGCTGCGGCGGCGCCCATCGACATCAAGCTCTTTCTCATGGTCAACGACTCCCTCGGTTGGGATCCGCCGATGGCAGACCCTCGGGCCCGAGAGCCTCGGCGCCGACCGAGGTGCCTTCGACAGTAACCCCGCTGGAATCGCACGGACTGTCCTCACAAGTGAGTACGGCGCGCGCTGCGCCGGCCTCGGAACGCGGGGCTGTGGAGGGCTCGGGTTGACCGGGGCTTGTGAAGTTCAGTCGGCGCGCCGGGTGCTCCCGTCGGCGAGGTGCACGGTGTACGACCACGTCTCGCCCTCGGGGTTGTCGCTGCTCTGCGGAACTGCTGGCCACCACGCGGCGAACCGGCCATCGACGACCGAGGCCTCGAAGTCGGGAACCGAGGAGGTGTGCACGGTGACACCGGTGACGCCGCTGCCCACATGGCCTTCGACCCAGAAGACCTCCCCGTCGTCGGTCGTGTTGGACATGGCCGACGACTCGTCGATGCGGCCGGGCCCGGGAGTCAGGGGCGCCGATGCGTCCGGGTCGTAGCTCCCGAAGAACCCCTCACGGTCGCCGGGGTCCTCCCCATCTCCGAGCAGGTCGTTGGGCATCAGGCAGATCGCCTCGGCCTCGGGTCCGGCGAGCAGGACGTAGGTCCATTCGCCACGTCGCTCTGCCAGCACGACGCGCTCCCCACGGTCGGGTACGGCCAGTGCGGCGCGGCAGGTAGCGCCGGCCGCATCTGCGTCCGCGTCCGTCAGGGGTTCCGGTGTCGCCGTCCACGACCCGTAGGCGTTGCCTCCGCCAAGCAGCAGAACAGGGACGGCCACGCCGGCGGCGCCCGCCAGGCCCGCCGTCACCAACAACCGATTCCGGCGCGGGCGGTCCGGGTCCGCCGGGACGACT
>NZ_JBMCZA010000143.1:13781-73286 GCF_048654705.1 Nocardioides sp. CPCC 206348 | reverse complement strand
GGGACGGCCACGCCGGCGGCGCCCGCCAGGCCCGCCGTTACCAACAACCGATTCCGGCGCCGGCGCGGGTGGTCCGGCTCCGCCGGGACGACCTCGTCGACGGGGGTCGCCACAATGCGGTCGAACGCCGCGTCAGCACGTTCGAGCTCGGCCTCGGTCAGCTCGGTCCTCGGTGCGGGGTCGAGGTGGCTCAGCGCTGCGGTGATCATGACGTCGGTGGTGTGCCTTCTCATCGCGGGCTCCTTTCCGAAGCAGGGTGGCCGGACAAGGGGTCGCTGGCGGTGGCGGAGCCGACATGGCGCAACAGGGTGCGCCGGGCACGGGACAACCTCAGGCGAAAGGCGGTGGGCGAGATGCCCAGCACCGCCGCCGCCTCGGGCGCGGTGAGCCCGTCCAGGACGGAGAGCGCGATCGCCTCCTGGTCAGTTGCGCTCAACAGCGGCCAGGCCGCGGTGATGTCGACCCGGCAGCTGACCAGGTCGGGGTGGTGGCCGGCATCGGTAGGACCATGCCGGAACTCTGCGAGACGGACCGCGACGGCATCGTGCCTGTCCTCGCGGCGCCGGGTGTTCTGGAGGGTCTTGCGGGCCACGCCGAAGAGCCAGGCGCGGGACCCCGACAGCTCGGCCGGGACGTCGTCGAGGCGGCGCCACGCGACGAGCATGACATCACCGACGACGTCCTCGGCATGACTTGGATGCACGCGCCTGCTCACGAAACGAAGCAGGTCGACGTACGCCGCGTCGTAGATGTCGCGGAAGCGTTGTTCACGCTCTCGCGGCGACGAAGTCGTGGATTCCATACCCTGTTCCTGTCCAGGAAGGCACAAGTGTGTCATCCGAGCTCGACACAGGACGAGCGGAAGCGCGATGGCGCACCCTGACGCGGCACGGCGATGAGTTTGCCCGCCACCTCCGGTCTTCACGCGCATGACTGAGCAGACCAGCACCCAGCCCAACGGCCCGGCGTCGTACTTCCCCTCGATCGAGAAGAAGTACGGCCGATCGATCGCTGACTGGCAACAGATCCTGCGGGCTCACCCCGAGTACGGCGCAGGCGCCCGGCACGCCGATCTCGTTGCGTTCCTCAAGGGCGAGCACGAGATGGGGCACGGACATGCCAACGCGCTGGTGGTGCACACGCTCCGTGAGGACGCCTGAGCGCCCAGCCCTCAGATCTCCCAGCCCTCAGATCTCCCAGCCCCGCCGTTCGGCCAGCCAGTCGTCGATGACGTTGCGCTGCCAGGCCTGCGCCTGGCGGATGTACGGCGACGTGGACGGGACGGGCTGCGCGGCGGACACCGAGAAGTAGGCGAGCACGAGCGCCAGCGCGACGTCGATGTCTTCGGGCGGCACGTCCGACAGCAGCGGGTGGGCGGCGATGTGGGCGTCGACGTCGAGGCCGTCGCCGCGGGGGCCGATCAGCAGGAACAGGGAGTCGAGCCAGGCGGCTCCGACGACGGGCCAGTTCCAGTCGCACAGCACGGCGCTGCCGTCGGACAGCACCAGGATGTTGTCGTCGCGGATGTCGGTGTGGACGAGCGTCGCACCGCCGACCACCTCCTGGTAGCGGTCAGCGAGCGCCTTGAGCTCGGCAGCCCGCGGGTGGTCGATCTGCTCCCACAGCGCGGGCCAGTCCCCGAACTCCTCCGCCGCACTGCCCAGGTCGCCCGGAGCCGGCGTCAGGACCTCCGCAATCGTCACGGCCATCGCCGACGCTGCGGCCAGGTCGTCAGCGGTCCAGGGACGAACCGGCGCCCGCCCGTCGACGTACTCGGTGGCGAGGAGGACCCACTCGCCGTCGTCCTCGGCCCACAGCAGCCGCGGCGCGGGGACCTCGGCGGGCAGCATCCGCAGCTTCCGCGTCTCCTCGCGGTACGACTCGGCGAACATCCGCTGGGCCTTGGTCGAGGCCGCCTTCACGAAGTGCGTCGACCCGTCCGCGCAGGTCAGCACCGAGGCGAAGCCCGGTGTGAAGCCACCGCCCTGGGAGACGGCTTCCACCACCGCTGAGCCGAGGTGGCCCTCCACCATCGACCGGATGTACGGCGGCAGGTGGACCCAGTCGAGGCGTCGGGCGGTCCGGCCGTGGGGGATCCGGTTCGGAATCACCCGCACATCATGTCGCCAACGGTGGGCTCAGCGCGGCGCCGGGTCCAGCGTCCGCGTGTACAGAGCCACGCCGGAGACGTCGCGCAGGTTCACCGTCAACTGCCCCGACGAACCAGAGATCTCCACCTCGCCGAAGTACTGGTGCCCCAGGGCCGGCGACGTGTTCGCGGTGGGCGGCGCCGCGACGAAGTCCGCGACCGGGCCGAAGGTGAGGTCCAGCTTGTTCGGACCGAAGGCGCCCGCGTTGAGCGGTCCCGAAACGAACTCCCAGAACGGGTCGAACTCCTGGTAGGCGGCGCGGTCGGGGGAGTAGTGGTGCGCTGCGGTGTAGTGCACGTCCGCCGTGAGCCAAAGGTGGTTGCGGATCCCGGCCCGCGAGAGCGCCGTCAGCACGCGGGCGATGTCGATCTCCCTGCCGAGGGGAGCGCCCGGGTCGCCCTGGGCAACGCCCTCCTGGGCCGCAGCACCGTCCGGCACGACCAGCCCCAGCGGCAGGTCGGCGGCGATCACCTTCCAGGTGGCCCTCGACGTCCGGAGCTCCTCGATGAGCCAGCGGGTCTGGCGGTCACCGAGGACGCCGCCGTCGCCGACGGGCTCCCTGTCGGCGGTGTTCGGGTCCTTGTGGGTGCGCATGTCGAGGACGAAGAGGTCCAGGTGCGGGCCGCGGTGGATGACCCGGTAGACGCGGCCCTCAGGATCCGGCGAGATGTCCGCCACCGGCACGTACTCGTGGAACGCCCGGCTCGCCCGCGCTGCGAGGACGTCGACCCGCTTCTCCGTGTAGCGCGCGTCCTCCAGGATCTCGCCGGGGTACCAGTTGTTGGTGACCTCGTGGTCGTCCCACTGCCCGACCTGTGACGTCTCGGCGAGGAACGCGCGCCAGTTGTCGGCCATCAGGTTGTAGCGGAACTGGCCGCGGTACTCGTCCAGGGTCTCGGCGACCTTGGTCTTCTCCGGGATCACCAGGTTGTGCCAGGTCGACCCGTCGGGGAGCGGGACGGTCGCCTGGACCGGCCCGTCGGCGTACACCGTGTCGCCACTGCAGAGGAAGAAGTCGGCGTTGCGGGCGCGCATCGCGTCGGCGATCCGGAAACCGCCGTACGCCGGATTGACGCCCCAGCCCTGGCCGGCGATGTCGCCGGACCACAGGAACCGTACGTCGTCGTGGTCGGCGGGTGCGGTCCGGAAGCGGCCGACGGTCGGGGCGCTCGCGACGTGGGAGTCGAGGTCGACCGCCCGGATCCGGTAGTGGACGTCGGTGCCGGCAGGCAGGCCGCGCAGCGGGAGGGTGCCGGTGAGGTCGGTCGACGGAGTCACCACCGGCCCGGGGACCCGGCGGACCCGACGGAAGTCCGGGTCCCGGCTGAGCTCGGCGACCAGTCGTGAGGGTCGGTCTGCCTTCGACCACAACAGGGCAGAGCCGGTGCGGACGTCGCCCGACTGGACACCCAGGGGGAGGAGCGGCCGGTTGCGGTGGACGAGGAGCGGCGAGGCAGCGGAGCGACCGCTGAACAACGCGACGCCACCGGTGGCGAGACCGGCTCCTGCTGCTCCGCGCAGCAGGGTGCGGCGGTCGGTGCGGGCAGGGGCAGGGGGCTGGGGGATGGCCGGGTCCATGGCACCAACCTGACGTCGTACGACGAACGCGGAGACGCCGTCCGGGCGAGCCGGGGGTGAACCGGCGGCGAACGATTGATCCGCCGTCGCAGTGGGTAGCCTCGCCGCTGTGAGTGACCAGCAGTCATCAGGACAATTGCCAGCGCCACCCGTGGTCTACCTGCCCGTGGAGATCGATGCCGACGGCAAGGTCACGGACTTCAAGATGCTCAAGCTGGGCGACGGCCGCATTGCGCTGCTGGCCTACACCGCGCTCGACCGCTTCATCAATGCATGGGGCGACCACCAGTCGTGGCTGCTCTTCGAGAGCCGCAAGGTCGACGACATCAAGGACGCGAAGCACTTCGACGTGAAGATGCTCGATGTCGACGTGCCCGAGGAGTTCCGTCCCGGTCCTCCGGCGGAGGCACAGGCATGACCCTGCGACTGGACGCGGGCGCCGCGGTGATCATCTCCGGCGGGCACGACGACGCTGCCAAGAAGATCGACGAAGCAGCCACCGGTGCCCCTGGAGAGGTCGACGCCGGCTACGGCGCAGCGCACATCGCCGACATCCTCGCTGCCGTGAGCGAGACGGCGGGCGAGATCGCGGTGATCAACACCGGCATCGCGCTGCTCGTGCGTGACTGTGCCGACGACCTCGGCCGCACCGAGGAAGCGATCGCTGCCGAGTTCGACCGCATGGGCCGGCTCGCGTGAGCCTTGACACCAAGGTCGAGGGCTCGCCAGCGGCAGTCACGGCCGCCGCCACCTGGTTGCGCGACACGCTCGCGAGCAAGCTGGAGAAGTCGGGCGACGAGCAGCAGGACGCCCGCAACTACGCCCAGGGCGCCTGGGAGGGCGAGACCTACTCTTCGTACCGCAACGTCTCCGGCGACATCATGCGGGCGAACGACAAGCACGAGGAGCGCGTCAAACGGGCCGCCACGGCGCTCGACGACTACGCCGCCAAGCTCAAGCGCCTCGAGAGCGACATGAGTGCGATCCGGACCCGTGCGTCCGACGGCGGACTGACCGTGACCGGCACGGTGATCTCGGCGCCGGCGGCCGCGCCGACGACCCCGTTCGAGGTCGGCTCTCCCGAGGAGACGGCGTACAACACGGCGGTCGCGAGGATCACGCTGTGGAACACCCTCGTCGAGGACGCGGCCGAGGACTACCAGACCTTCGTCGACTGGGTCGACGCGAACATGCCGGCCGATGTCGCCGACGCCCGGAAGAAGGACGCGTCCGACACCCTCTTCGAGGCCATCTCCGCGCTGTTCCCCAACTTCGCGAGCGGCGCCGGAGCAGGCCTCGCGGGGTGGGGACTCCTCAACAAGGCCAACGAGTACAAGGCGGCCGCGACCGAGTTCCGCCGCAAGACCCGCGTGTCGGGCAACCCGGCGGTGCGCAACCGTCTCAAGACGCCCGCGGGTCAGTCCCAGCTGGATGACCTGCTCAAGAACGCGGACCTGTTCGGGAAGGGCGCCAAGTTCCTCGGCGGCCCGGCCGGCATCCTCATCGACGTCGGCTTCGGCATCTACGAGGGCACGCAGACGGGCGACTGGACCCGGGTCGCGGTGACGACGGGAACCAGCATCGCCGTCGGCGTCGGGGTCGGCCTGCTGGTCGCAGCCGGTGTCGTGACCGCGCCCGCGTGGGCCGTCGTGGTGGCCGGCGGCGCGCTGGCCGCCGGTGCCTCCTGGGTGGCAGGCACGGTCTACGACAACTGGGACGACATCACCGACTGGACCTCCAACACGTGGGACGACGCGACGGGCGCCATCGGCGACGCGTGGGACTCGGTGACCCCGTGGTGAGCCGGGCCCGGTTGATCCCCCGGTGGTGGACGGCGACGGTGCTCACGGTCCTGGTACTGGCGACGCTGGTCGCCCTGGTCGTCGCCCTTGCTGCCGACGGTGCCCTGGCGTGGTCCGGCGTCAGCATGCTGGTCGCCTTCTGTGGCCTCCTGGTGGCGGCGATCTCCGCGCTGGCCCGGCCGCGGCGGCGACGGGAACCGGAGATCACCGCCGACGGCACCCGGATCTTCCGCGCCCCGATGCTCACCGTGGCGGGACTGCTCGTCGCCTGGTGGACGCTCCTCGTCACGGCAGCGCTCTGGGCCTACCTGGCGTTGACGGACTTCTCCTCCCTCGAGTCACCGGGCTTCTCCCTCCTGACGATCGTCGGCGCGCTCGCGTCGCTCCCCGACCTCGTCCGCCTGGCGACCGGTCGGCTGCACCGCTGGACCCTCGAGCTGGGCCCCACGACGCTGTCCTATCGCGGCTACCGGACCGACGTCGCGGTGCAGTGCCGCGACGTGCGTGGCGCCGCCGTCCAGCAGCGGAACCCTGCCGGGGTCCGGGTCGACATGCGCGCGGGCGCCGATGACATCGTGCTGCCGATCACCGCCTTCGCCGTCCCGGCCGAGCAGCTGGTCGAGGAGATCCATCGCGCGCGCAAGGCGGCCTCGACCCGCTGAGCCTCGCGACGGGTTCCACGGATGCAGCGTGGAATTAGCGAACCCGCCAGCCTCGGCGACAATGGGTGGACCATGGCAGCCTCCACTCCGAAGCCCGGTCGTACCGACCCCGCGATCATTCGCAACTTCTGCATCATCGCGCACATCGATCACGGCAAGTCGACCCTCGCGGACCAGATGCTCCGGCTCACCGGAGTCGTCGACGCGCGGGCAGCGCGGGCGCAGTACCTCGACCGGATGGACATCGAGCGCGAGCGTGGCATCACGATCAAGAGCCAGGCCGTGCGGATGCCGTGGACGGTCCCGGCAGACAACGAGGAAGGCGCCGAGCCCGGCACCTACGTCCTCAACATGATCGACACCCCAGGCCACGTGGACTTCACCTATGAGGTGTCCCGTTCGCTCGAGGCGTGCGAGGCCGCCGTACTGCTGGTCGACGCGGCGCAGGGGATCGAGGCGCAGACGCTCGCGAACCTCTACCTCGCGATGGGCGCCGACCTCCACATCATCCCGGTGCTCAACAAGATCGACCTCCCGAGCGCCAACGTCGAGAAGTACGCCGCCGAGCTGGCCGGACTCGTCGGCTGCGACGTGTCCGACGTCCTGCTCACCAGCGCCAAGACCGGCGTCGGCGTCGAGTCGCTCCTCAACGAGATCGTGAAGCAGACCCCGCCGCCCGTCGGTGATGCCGACAAGCCGGCCCGTGCCCTGATCTTCGACTCGGTCTACGACACCTACCGCGGCGTGGTCACCTATGTCCGGGTGGTCGACGGCAAGCTCAGCCACCGCGACCGGATCAAGATGATGTCGACCGGCGCCGTGCACGAGATGCTCGAGGTCGGCGTGATCAGCCCTGAGCCGGTGAAGACCGGCGAGATCGGTGTCGGCGAGGTCGGCTACCTGATCACCGGTGTGAAGGACGTCCGCCAGTCACGCGTCGGTGACACCGTCACGTCCCAGCACCACGGCGCGACCGATCCGCTCGGTGGCTACAAGCACCCGAACCCGATGGTCTACGCCGGCCTGTACCCGATCGACGGCGACGACTACCCGGTGCTGCGCGACGCCCTGGAGAAGCTCCAGCTCAACGACGCAGCACTGACCTTCGAGCCCGAGACGTCCGGTGCCCTCGGCTTCGGCTTCCGCGTCGGCTTCCTGGGCCTGCTCCACATGGAGATCACCCGGGACCGCCTCGAGCGCGAGTCCAACCTCGACCTGATCTCGACCGCGCCCAACGTGGTCTACGAGGTCGTGATGGAGGACGGCAAGCACATCGAGGTCACGAACCCGAGCGAGTACCCCGACGGCGGCAAGATCGCCGAGGTGCGCGAGCCGGTCGTTCGGGCCACGATCCTGTCGCCCTCCGACTACATCGGCACGATCATGGAGCTCTGCCAGACCAAGCGGGGCACCCTGCAGGGGATGGACTACCTCTCCGAGGACCGCGTCGAGATGCGCTACGTCCTGCCGATGGGCGAGATCGTCTTCGACTTCTTCGACCAGCTCAAGTCGCGCACCAAGGGCTATGCCTCGCTCGACTACGAACGCACCGGCGACCAGGCCGCCGACCTCGTCAAGGTCGACATCCTGCTGCAGGGCGAGCCGGTCGACGCCTTCTCCGCGATCATCCACAAGGACGCTGCCTACGCGTACGGCGTGATGATGGCCGGCAAGCTCAAGGATCTCATCCCGCGCCAGCAGTTCGAGGTGCCGATCCAGGCTGCCATCGGCGCCCGGGTGATCGCGCGCGAGAACATCCGCGCCATCCGCAAGGACGTCCTGGCCAAGTGCTACGGCGGTGACATCACCCGCAAGCGCAAGCTGCTCGAGAAGCAGAAGGAAGGCAAGAAGCGGATGAAGATGGTCGGCCGGGTCGAGGTTCCCCAGGAAGCCTTCGTCGCTGCGCTGTCCACGTCCGGTCCCGCGGGGGACAAGCCGAAGAAGTGAACGTCCGCCCGGTCCGTGACGACCAGTGGGACATCGTCGCGTGGCTGTGGCAGGACTTCCGCCACGACCTCGGTGCCGTGGTGAACGGCTTTCCGTACGCCGACGGTCGCTACCGTCACGAGTGGCTGGACCAGTACCCCGCGCCGGACCGCTGTGGCTACATCGCGTGGCGGCCGCACCCGAACACCGGTGAGGACGCTCCCGTGGCATTCGCGCTGGTGCGCGGCCTGGGAGAACCCCGACGGCTGGTGCAGGCGTTCTTCGTGGTGCCCGCGGCTCGGCGGACAGGGCTTGGTCAGCAGGTGGCGCTCGACGTCATCTCCCGGCATCCCGGCGGCTGGGAGATCCCGTTCCAGCAGGACAACGTGGGCGCCGGCCGTTTCTGGCGTGGCGTCGCGTCGGCTGCCTGGGACGACGCCTGGACGGAGACGGCAGAGCCCGTGCCGAGCAAGCCGGACCTGCCGCCCGACCACTGGATCCGCTCGACCTGAGTCAAGCGCGCTGATCGCTCTCTGCGCCGGCCCGGCTCGGGTTGATGTAACGAGTGAGGGCGATGCCCCAGAGCGTGGCCAACACGAACATCACGATCGAGTAGACCGCCGCCGGCACGGAGATCTCGGTGCTGTCGAGGACCTCGACCGCCACGAAGATCGCCAGCGTGCCGTTGTGCACGCCGATCTCCATGGAGGACGCGATCGCCTGGTCGTCGCGCACGCCCAGCGCCCGCGGGACGACGTACCCGAGGACGAGGCTGATCGCACAGAACAGCGCCGCGACGATGCCGACCTCGGCGAGGTAGTCGGCGACGTTCTCGCGCTGGTCGAGCAGGATGCCCAGCACCAGGACCGCGAGGATGACAGCGGAGCCGATCCGGACCGGTCGATCCATCCGGTCCGCGAATGCCGGGCGGGTGGCCTTGACCGCCATCCCGATGCCGACCGGGACCAGCACGATGGCGAAGACCTGCACGACCTCTCCGAACGGCAGCGAAACCGAGTCGCCCTGGTCGAAGTGGTCGATGGCCGCATTCGTGATCAGCGGCAGGGTGACGAGCGCCAGGATCGAGTTGATCGCGGTGAGGCTGATGTTGAGCGCGACGTCGCCGCGGAACAGGTGGCTGAACAGGTTGGCCGTCGTGCCGCCCGGCGAGGCGGCGAGCAGGATCATGCCGATGGCCAGCAACGGATCGAGGTCGAAGGCGACCACGAGCCCGAAGCAGATCGCCGGCAGCACCACGACCTGGCAGGCCAGGGCGATGGCGACGGCCTTCGGGTTCTTCCCGATGCGCCGGAAGTCGGCCGGCGTCAGGCCGAGGCCGAGCCCGAACATGATGATCGCGAGTGCGATCGGCAGGCCGACGGTGGTCAGTGCACTGTCCATGGTGTCCCTCCCTCAAGGGTGAGAGCACCGTAGCCGAGGATGTTCCGATGAGTGTCCAGATCCTTGAGGGCCTGCTCGACGAGTGGGACCTCGTCGCCGGCGACGAGAGGTGGCACGGGGCCCGCTCACTCGTGCTGCCCGTCACGACCCGTCAGGGCCGACCTGCCGCCCTCAAGATCGCGCTCCCCGACGACGAGTCGGAGCACGAGCACCTCGCACTGCAGCGCTGGCACGGCAACGGCGCGGTCCACCTGCTGCGCGCCGACCCGTTGCGCCGGGCACTGCTGCTGGAGCGACTGGATCGCGAGGACCTGACCGGGCACTGGGACATCGAGGCCTGCGAGATCGTCGGTGGTCTCTACAACCGGCTCCACGTTCCTCCCATGCCCCAGCTCCGCGAACAGGCGTCGTACGTCGCCCGCTGGGTGGAGGCACTGCAACGGGACGCGACGACGGTGCCGGTGCCGCGACGCCTCGTCGACCAGGCGATCGCCCTGGCGCGAGAACTGTGCGCGGAGCCGGCCTCCGCGGTGCTGCACGGTGACCTGCACTACGAGAACGTGCTGCGCGGCGAGCGGGACGGCGAGCAGGAGTGGCTCGCGATCGATCCGAAGCCGACCAACGGGGACCCGCACTACGAGGTCGAGCCGATGCTGCGCGACCGGTTCGAGGACTACCTCCTGCCCGGTGCCTTCGGCTCGGTCCGCGACGGCATCCGTCGGCGCTTCCACGCCCTGGTTGACACGGCTGGTTTCGACGAGGCCCGCGCCCGCGACTGGGTCGTGGTCCGGTCGGTCCTCAACGCCCACTGGGCGCACGAGGACGCCGTACGCGCAGGCCGCAGGCCGACGGCCGGGGAACGCGAGCACGTCACTGCCTGCATCACGACCGCCAAGGCCGTCCAGGACTGACCTGCATCGACAACGTCGAATGACCGTGCGGGACTGACCAGCACAGGTGCAGACTGGCCGCATGTCGCGCGTTCTCGCTGTCAGCGTCGGTCGTCCGCAGGACAAGGAGTGGGCCTCGATCGGCTGCACGTCCATCGACAAGCGCAACCTGGATGCGCCGGTCGCCGTCCACGAGCTGGGGATCGAGGGCGACCAGGTGTCCGACACCCAGCACCACGGTGGCCCGCACCAGGCGGTCTACGCCTACGCGCGCGAGGACCTCGACTTCTGGGAGGCCGAGCTCGGGCAGCCCATCCGCAACGGGCAGTTCGGGGAGAACCTCACGACCGAGGGACTCGACCTCACGGGCATGGAGATCGGCACCCGGATCCAGGTCGGCGGACCCGACGGGCCTTTGCTCGAGGTCGCCCACGTGCGGACGCCGTGCAACGACTTCAAGGGCTGGATGGGGGAGAGCGGCTACGACCCGAAGGCGTGGGTGAAGCGCTTCACCGCCGAGGGCCGGCCCGGCCCGTACTTCCGCGTGCTCCAGTCCGGGACGCTCGCTCCCGGCGACCCGGTCGAGGTCGTCCACCGGCCCGGACACGGTGTCACGGTGCGTGACATGTTCGTCGCGCTGAACACCGATCGGGCCCGCCTGCCCGAGCTCGCGGCGATCGAGGTCCTGCCGCCGAAGGTCCGCGAGAAGGTCGAACAGTTCGTCCGCGGCGCCGGGGTCCCGTACCAACCGGCCGCCGAGTGATCTAAGTTACCAATCAGTCACCGCCGGTCTCGGAACAGTTTTTCAGGAGCGACATGCCCGTCAATCACGACACCAGTTTCCTCGAGCACCTTCCGCAGAACTGCGCCGTGCAGTTCCTGGACCGGGTGGAGGCGAGCAGTTCGCGCGAAGCCTTCCGCTTCCCCGTGGGTGACGCGTGGGAATCGGTGACCTGGGGCGAGGCCGGCGACCGCGTACGACGCCTCGCAGCCGGACTGCTCGCCCTGGGCCTCGAGCGGGAGCAGCGCGTCGCGATCGCCTCGTCGACGCGCTACGAGTGGATCCTCGCGGACCTCGCCATCATGTGCGCCGGCGGCGCGACGACGACGGTGTACCCGTCGACCAACGGCGAGGACACCGCCTACATCGTCGGTGACTCCGAGAGCCGGTTCATCTTCGCCGAGGACGAGAGCCAGCTCGAGAAGCTGCGTGCGCACCGCAGCGAGCTCCCTGCCCTGGCCAAGGTCATCTCGTTCGACGCCGCGCTGGCCGACGGTGACTGGGTCATCTCGCTCGACCAGCTCTCCGAGCTCGGCGAGACGCACCTCGCCGCCCACCCCGGGAGTGTCGAGGAGGTCACGCAGAGCATCCAGCCCGACCAGCTCGCGACCCTGATCTACACCTCCGGCACGACCGGCAAGCCGAAGGGCGTGCGCACCCTGCACAAGGCGTGGGTGTTCGAGGGCGAGGCCATCAAGGCGCAGAACATCCTCAACGAGGACGACCTGCAGTTCCTGTGGCTGCCCATGGCCCACTCGTTCGGCAAGGTGCTGCTGTCCACGCAGCTCGCCTGCGGGTTCGCGACCGCCATCGACGGTCGGGTGGACAAGATCGTCGACAACCTCGGCATCGTGAAGCCCACCTTCATGGGTGCAGCGCCCCGCATCTTCGAGAAGGCCCACGCCCGGATCGTCACCATGCAGGCTGCCGAAGGTGGTCTGAAGGAGAAGATCTTCACCACCGCGTTCTCCGTCGGCACCAAGGTCGACGCGCTCAAGCGCGACGGCAAGTCCGTGCCGCTGCTCCTGAAGCTGCAGCACGGTCTGTTCGACAAGCTGGTCTTCAGCAAGGTCCGGGACCGCTTCGGTGGACGGGTCAAGTTCTTCATCTCGGGCTCCGCGGCCCTCAACGCCGACATCGCGCAGTGGTTCCACGCAGCCGGCATCCTGATCCTTGAGGGTTACGGCATGACGGAGAACGCAGCCGGCGCCACCGTCAACCACCCCGACGGCTACAAGATCGGCACGGTCGGCCAGCCCTTCCCGGGTTCGGAGGTGCGCATCGCCGCTGACGGCGAGGTCCAGCTCAAGGGCCCGCACATCATGGCCGGCTACCACAACCGCCCCGAGGCGACCGCCGAGGCGCTGACCGAGGACGGCTGGCTGCGCACGGGTGACAAGGGCGAGCTGGACAGCGACGGCTACCTCAAGATCACCGGCCGCATCAAGGAGCTCTTCAAGACCTCCGGTGGCAAGTACATCGCCCCGCCCGCGATCGAGGCCAAGTTCAAGGCGATCTGCCCCTACGTCAGCCAGTTCATGGTCTTCGGTGCCGAGCGCAACTTCGTCTCTGCCCTGATCACGCTCGACCCCGACTCGATCGCCGGGTGGGCTGCCGAGAACGGCAAGGAAGGCGCCTCCTACGCCGACCTGGTGAAGGACGAGGCCGTCCTGGCCATGGTCGGCGAGTACGTCGACACGCTCAACGCCCAGCTCAACCGTTGGGAGACCGTCAAGAAGTGGCGCCTCCTCGACCACGACCTCACCATCGAGTCCGGTGAGCTCACCCCCTCGCTGAAGGTGAAGCGCAACGTCGTGGAGAAGAACAACAAGGCGCTGATCGACGGCTTCTACGCGGGTTCGTAGAAAGCGCACAGGAGACGCACAGACCGCCCGTCTTCACTGAGGACATGAGCCACAGCGAAGACATCGAAGACCACGACCTCGGGCTGTCCCACGACCTGCCGCGCATCATGGCGCGTCGTGGGCTGCTCGGTCTCCTCGGAGGGGTGGGTGCGGCAGCCGCGCTCACGGCCTGCGGCAGCGACGGCAGTACGCCGGACTCCGCATCGAGCACGACCTCGGCCACCACCAACGGCGGACCCGGCGGGGCTCCGCCGGCTGGAGGAGGCGGCGACACGGGCGTGACCGTGGCCGACGGAGAGATCCCCGAGGAGACCGCCGGGCCGTACCCGGGCGACGGCAGCAACGGCCCGAACGTGCTGACCGAGTCGGGCGTGGTGCGCAGCGACATCACCACCAGCTTCGGCTCGGCCTCCGGCGTGGCTGCGGGCGTGCCGACGACCGTGAACCTCAAGGTCTACGACCTCAACGGTGACTCGATCACGGCGCTCGCGGGTGCGGCGGTCTATCTCTGGCACTGCGACCGCGACGGCCGCTACTCGCTCTACGACGACGAGGTCTCCGGCGAGAACTACCTGCGCGGGGTCCAGGAGGCCGACGCCGATGGCAACCTGACGTTCACCACGATCTTCCCGGCCTGCTACCAGGGTCGTTGGCCGCACATGCACTTCGAGGTCTACGAGAGCCTCGCCGCGGCCACCAGCGCGACCAACAAGCTGCGCACCTCCCAGCTGGCGTTGCCCGAGGACGTCTGCAACGACGTCTACGCCAACGCCGACGGCTACGACAGCAGCCAGTCGACGTTCGCCGGCGTCTCCCTGGACTCCGACAACGTCTTCAGCGACGGGCACTCCCTGCAGCTGGCCACCGTCACCGGCTCGATCGACGACGGCTACACCGTCACCCTCAACGTGCCTGTCTGATCACCCCACGAAGTTCTTGCTCCCCCGCTTCGCTCCTCCGCAACAACTTCGCGGGGACCCCGATCCCTCGTGGCGGCCCTTAGGATCATCTGATGCCGTCCGCGCTCCCCGAGGGGGACCTTGCCCCCACCGACGGAGCGCTCCCCGCTGAGGCGCTCGCGGAGTTCGGCACCCGCCCGTTCGGCGTCTACGTCCACGTCCCGTTCTGCCGGGTGCGCTGCGGGTACTGCGACTTCAACACCTACACGGCCGAGGAACTGGGCGGCGGCGTCTCCCGGTCGTCGTACGCCGACCAGGCGGTCGCCGAGGTACGGCTGGCCCGCACAGTCCTCGGCGGAGCCGATGCACCGGTGGAAACGGTGTTCCTCGGCGGCGGTACACCGACGCTGCTGGCGCCCGAGGACCTCGGCCGGATGCTGGCCGTGATCGACGACGAGTTCGGCCTGGCGCCCGGTGCCGAGGTGACGACCGAGGCCAATCCCGACTCCGTCGATGCCGACTCGCTGGCGCGACTGCGCGAGGCCGGCTTCACCCGGGTCTCCTTCGGGATGCAGTCCGCCGTGCCGCACGTCCTCGCGGTCCTCGATCGCACGCATGACCCCGAGCGGGTGCCGCGCGTCGTCGAGGCTGCTCGCGCTGCGGGGTTCGACCAGATCAGCCTCGACCTCATCTACGGCACGCCGGGGGAGTCCGCGGCCGACTGGTCGACGACCCTGGACGCGGCGCTGGCCTGCGCGCCCGACCACGTGTCGGCGTACTCCCTGATCGTCGAGGACGGTACGGCACTGGCCCGCCGGGTACGCCGCGGCGAGCTCCCGATGCCCGACGACGACGACCTCGCGGACAAGTACGTCCAGGCCGACGAGCGCCTCGACGCTGCCGGGCTCGGCTGGTACGAGGTGTCCAACTGGGCGCGCGACGACGCTGCTCGTTGTCGCCACAACCTCGCCTACTGGCGGGGCACGGACTGGTGGGGGATCGGACCCGGTGCGCACTCCCACGTCGGCGGTGTGCGCTGGTGGAACGTGAAGCACCCCACGGCCTACGCTGCGCGGCTCGGGGAGGGCCTGAGCCCGGCGCACGCGCGGGAGGTCCTCGACGAGGAGACCCGTGAGGTCGAGCGGGTCCTGCTGGAGGTCCGCCTGCGCGAAGGACTTTCGACGGATGTCCTGGGCGAGCGGGACGGCGTCACCGGGGTGCTGGAAGCGCTCGTAGCGGACGGTCTGGTGGAGGATCGGCCCGACCGCGTGGTCCTGACGCGGCGGGGCAGATTACTCGCCGACGGCGTGGTGCGTTCCCTTCTGGGATAGGCATCTTTCGCTAGGGTTTCGCTAAAGTTCTGCTCGGGCGCCGACGGTCGGCACCCGCTCGAAGGGAAAAGGGGTTCCGGTGGGAAACGTGATCGGCTACGTGCCCGGCGCCTTCGACCTCTTCCACATCGGCCATCTCAACGCCCTCCGTCAGGCCCGCAAGTGGTGTGACGTCCTCGTCGCCGGCGTGGTTGCTGACGAGATCTGCCTCCAGACCAAGGGTGTCGAGCCGACGGTCCCGCTGCGCGAGCGGCTCGAGATCGTCGAGGCGATCGGCATCGTCGACGCCGTCTACGCCGAGGAGACGGTGAGCAAGACCGACTCGTGGCGCGACGTCGGCTTCCACCAGATCTTCAAGGGCGACGACTGGAAGGGCACTGCCAAGGGCGACCGTCTCGAAGCGGAGATGGCCCTGCTCGGCGTCAAGGTGACCTACTTCCCGTACACGCTGCAGACGTCGTCGACCGCGCTGCGCAAGGCGATCGCGCACCGCGGGGTCTCATGACCGCGGTCGTTTCGGACGACGGTCTCCTTCTTCCTGCCGACACCCGGCCGCTCCTGGTCGAGATCGATGGCCACTACGTGTGGTCGCTCACGCCGGTGCGTGACGGCGAACCCCGTGACGGTGGCGTCCTGGTCCCGTGGCCGGGCGTCCTGCGTCCGTACCTCAACGGCCGCGGCCGGATCCGGGTCACCGACACCTCCGGTGACGATGTCCTGTACGACGACGAGGTGGGCCTGGGCGACGGCGACGGACCGCTCGCCGTGGTCGACAAGGCGGGCAACCGCCTGTCGGTCGACAAGGTCGGCCACCTGGCGCGATCCTTCGCCGACACCGGCGAGGCGATCCGCGAAGAGATCATGGCCGGCACCAGCCGGGCGATCGAGGACCTACGGACCTACGCCAAGGTCGATGCCTACCTGAACTACGGCGCCCTGCTCGGAGCGGTCCGCGAAGGCCGGATGCTCGCCCACGACTCCGACACCGACCTCTGCTACCTCTCCCCGCACTCCTCGCCGGCCGACATCATCGCCGAGTCCTACCGGATCGGTCGCGCGATGCGCGCGCGTGGCTGGAACCTGCTGCGCATGTCCGGCGGCGACATCAAGCTGTTGCTGAAGCTCTCCGACGGCCGGACCTGCCACATCGACGTGTTCGTCGCCTTCCACGTCGGCGACACGTTCTTCCAGCTCGGCAACCGCAGCGGGACCCTGCCGCGGGACAAGATCGTTCCGTTCTCGACCATCGAGCTCCACGGCTACGAGTTCCCCGCGCCCCGCGACACCGACGCGATGCTGTCTTTCCTCTACGGGCCGCAGTGGCGCACCCCCGATCCGTCCTTCCGCTACGCCGACCCGGCCGCCGGCGTACGACGACTCGATGGCTGGCTGCGTGGCTTCCGGGCGGAGATGGGCCGCTGGACGGAGTTCTTCGCCAGCCCCGACGTCCGGCGGGTGCCGAACACGGCGTCGTCCTTCGCGCACTGGGCGGAGAGGCGCTTCGGGGACCTGCCCGTGGTCGAGCTCGGCCCCGGCACCGGCCGCGATGCGCTGTGGTTCTCGCGACGCGGGCACCAGGTCATCGCTCTCGACTTCTCGCGGGGTGCACTCGGCTTCATCCGGCGCCGCAACCGTCGGCGCGAGCTCACCGTCAAGGTCGACCAGCTGATCCTCGGTGAGCTTCGCTCGACCCTGATGCACGGCACCCGGCTGGCCCGTGAGCCCCACCACCTCTACGCCCGGCACCTGGTCGGTTGCCTGGACCAGCCGGCGCTCGACCAGCTGTGGTTGCTGGCACGGATGGCGCTGCGGCCCGGGGGCGGGCGGTTGTTCCTCGAGTTCCCCGCTGCGGTCAAGGGCGTCACCGCGCCGGCCGGCACTCCCGGCGAACCGCACGAGCTCGTGCGTCGGGTGGACCCGGCGACGATCCAGGACGCCATCGAGCGGGCCGGAGGTGTCGTCGAGCACCTGGCCGTCGAACCGGGCGAAGACATGTACGACGCGCCCGACCCGGCCGTGTGCCGGATCCGCGCCCACTGGCCGCAACCGAAGGAGAACCCATGAGCGAGCGCAAGAACCGCCTGCGCGCCCAGGCGAAGGACAAGCTCCCGGAGCCCGTTGCGAAGCGACTCCGTGACCCCAGCGGCCTGCGTGCCCGGGTGGCCGCGCTCGAGGTCGAGGTGCAGGAGAACCGTCAGCTCAACCGGCGGATCGCCGAGCTCACCGACGTCGTGGCGGAGCTGCTGATCCCGCTCGAGGCCCGCGACCAGGCCCGCGTCGACGAGGTGCTGAAGCAGTTCCGCGCCGGTCTCTGACCCGTCAGGAAGCGACGAAGTCGATCAGTTCCTCGACCCGCCCCAGCAGGGCGGGTTCGAGGTCGGCGTACGAGTCGACCTTCGACAAGATGTGCTTCCAGGCGCGGGCGATGTCGGCCTGGTCGCGGTGTGGCCAGCCGAGGTGCTGGCACACGCCCTTCTTCCACTCGATGGAGCGAGGGATGGTCGGCCATTCCTTCAGGCCGATCCGGTCGGGCTTGACGGCCTGCCAGACGTCGACGAACGGGTGGCCGACGATCCGGACGTGCTTGCCGTTCGGACCACGCGCGATCGCGTCGGCGATCCGGGACTCCTTGGAGCCGCGGACCAGGTGGTCCACCAGGACGCCGACCTTGCGCTGCGGTCCGGGCTTGAACGACACCAGGTGGTCGGCGAGGTCGTCGACGCCGCCGAGGTACTCGACCACTACGCCTTCGATGCGCAGGTCGTCGCCCCAGACCCGTTCGACGAGTTCCGCGTCGTGGCGTCCCTCGACGAAGATCCGGCTGGCGCGCGCGACGCGGGCCTGCGCGTCGTGGACGGCGATCGAGCCACTGGCGGTCCGGGTGGGCTTCGCCGGGCCGGAGGCACCGGCTCGCAGGGGTGCGGTGAGGATCACGGGCTTGCCCTCGAGCAGGAACCCGGGGCCGAGCGGGAAGGTACGACGCTTGCCGCGGCGGTCCTCGAGGGTGAGCGTGTCCAGGTCGCGGTCGACGGCCACGATCTCGCCGCACCAGTCGGTGGTCACCTCCTCGACGACCAGCCCGATGTCGCCCGCTGTCTCCACGGCGCGGCCCCGCTTGGGGACCTTCCAGTCTCCGGCCATCACGTCGGTCCCGTAGCGATCCACGACAGGCGAGCCTAGGCCGGTCACGCCATGGGCAGGTGGCGGCGCGCCCGGGGGAGTTGCGCATACCCCCGCGGTACGGCGTGCCGCAGCGCCTCGGCGGGGAAGGGCCACTCCGCGGCGGCGACGGCCTCGGCCTCGGGCACGCCGCGTCCGGCGAGGTCGCGGATCGTCTCGGCGACGGCACGCAGGTCGTCGCACTGCTCCTCGACGAAGCGGCGATCGACGATCGCTCCGTGACCGGGCACGACGATCGAGGCGGGCGTCAGCAGCCCGACGACGAGGTCGAGCGTGCCGGGCCAGTCCATCGGCCAGCAGTCCTCGCCGAGTCCGGGCGGCGCCGACTCCTCGACCAGGTCCCCGGCCAGGAGGACGTCGACGTCAGGGACCCGGACGACCAGGTCGCCACCCGTGTGGCCGCGCCCGGGGTGCACGAGCTCGACCTGGCGGTCACCGAGGTCGATCACGGAGGCGCTGGAGAAGGTCGTGTCGGCGGGCCGGATGGTGGTCGCGAGCACCTCCTCGGCACGCGGCTCGTCGTCGGCTGCGCGGTACAGGCCCTTGATCCGCTCGCCCGCCGGGACGGTTCGCTCGGCAGCCTCCTCCGTCGCGTGGATCGGCAGGTCGCCGTACTCCTGCAGGAATGTGGCGTTGCCGAAGGTGTGGTCGAAGTGCTCGTGGGTGTTGACCACGGCGACGAGGTCACCGCGGCCCAGCCTGCGCAGCTCGCCGATGACCTCGGTCGCGGCGAGCGACGAGGCGTGGGTGTCCACGACGACCAGCCCGCGGTCACCGCCGACCACGGTCACGTTGAGGTCGAACCACGGGTGACGCAGGACCCAGACACGGTCGGCAACTTCGGTGAACGGCACCTGGTCAGGCTACGGCCCGGTCAACAGATGCCGGCGTGCAGTTCGGAGCGCAGCAGCTCGCCGAGGTCGGCAGTCGAGGTGGCCGCCCGGGGGAAGCGGAGCTCGGCGTCGTGGGCGCCGTCGACGTCGACCCACTGCAGGACGACCGCGGTGGTCTGGAGCTCGGCGAGCTGGACACCCACGATGTCGCCGAGGCGGGTGTCGGTCCGGGTCGCGATCGCGCGGCGGAGCTCGTCCTGGTGGCACAGGTTGGCGTGCTCGACGGAGCGCTGGAGGAAGCCGCGGTTGAGGTCGTGGGCGCGCGAGCCGAAGGCGGCGAGCGGGACCCGCAGGCGGGCCTTGTCGGGGGCGGACTCGGGGGCGCTGTCCCGGGCGAGGACGGCGAAGTCGAGGTGCAGGCTGACCCGCAGGCGCACCTCGCAGCAGCACTCACACTCCTCGAGGCCACTCGCTTCGAGCCGGCCGGACAGGGTGAGGGTCGCGTCGCGATCGGGGGAGCCCGGGCGACCCAGGCCGCTGCGCAGGGTCAGCAGGGCGCCGCGGCGGTCGTGGGCGGCGCGGGCGAGGTCGGAGTCGGCCGGGCACGCGAAGACCGGGCGCCCGCCGTGGTCCCGCATCTCGAGGTGCTCGTGATCGAGCCCCGCGGTGATGTCGTCGATCCCGTCGACGACGAGGGAGACGTCGTCGGGGCAGGCCAGGATGCTGCGGGCCGCCGCCGCGAGGCGGTGGATGTCGACGCGAGCTGCGTCGATGCCGGTATCGAGGGACACGATGGGCCTTCTCCTTCAGCGCGGGAATTAGGTGAGCCTAACCTACATGCGACGGCGGGTGCGGGGAAGGTCTCGGTCCGGCGGTCCGGGGTTTCGGGCCCTCCAGCGGTAGCATTGGCACTCGCTGGAGCGGAGTGCCAGACGAACTGGCGCAGGACGAGCAGGAGGTGGGGCATGCAGGAGGACCGCAGGCTCGCCGTGCTGCGCGCCATCGTCGAGGACTACGTCGCGACCGAGGAGCCCGTCGGCTCCAAGGCGCTGGTCGAGCGCCACCACCTCAACGTGTCCCCGGCGACGATCCGCAACGACATGGCCGCGCTGGAGGAGGAGGGCTACCTCGCCCAGCCGCACACCAGCGCCGGCCGGGTGCCGACCGACAAGGGCTACCGGCTGTTCGTCGACCGGCTCTCGACGGTCAAGCCCACCAGCTCTGCCGAGCGGCGTGCGATCGCGACCTTCCTGGACGGGGCGGTCGACCTCGACGACGTCGTCCACCGCTCGGTGCGCGTGCTGGCGCAGCTGACACGCCAGGTCGCCGTGGTCCAGTACCCCTCGCTGTCGCACTCGACCGTGCGCCACGTCGAGATCGTCGCGCTGACCCCCACCCGCCTGCTGCTCGTGCTGATCCTCAGCTCGGGCCGCGTCGAGCAGCGCCTGATCGAGCTCGAGAGCGAGCTTGCCGAGGCCGACCTCGCCGCGCTGCGCTCCCGCGTCAACCTTGCCGCCACGGGTGAGGTCATCGCCGAGGCGGCGGCGGCGCTCAACGCGCTGATCCACCCCGAGCCCGGCTCCCCGGCTCCTTCGGCGGTCACCGTCTCGGTCGTCGACACCCTGGTCGACGCGATGAGCGACCACCGGTCCGACGAGCGGGTCGTCGTCGGCGGTACGGCGAACCTCGCCCGCTTCGGCGACAACTTCGACACGTCGGTCCGCCCCCTCCTCGAGGCGCTGGAGGAGCAGGTCGTGCTGCTCAAGCTCCTCGGCGAGGCCACCGGCAGTGGCGCAGTGACGGTCCGGATCGGTGCCGAAGGCCCCTACCAGGAACTGGCGTCGACCAGTGTCGTCGCGACGGGCTACGGCCCCGACGACGCGCTCGCGTCCCTCGGCATCGTGGGCCCGACCCGCATGGACTACCCCGGATCGATGGCGGCGGTGCGCGCAGTCGCGCGCTACATGTCGCGCATCCTCGACGAGAACTGATGGCGCTCCCCGGCGCCTCAGGATGATGGAGAAGAAGTGAGCACGGACCTTTACGAACTGCTGGGTGTTGCCCGCGACGCGGATGCGGACGCCCTGAAGAAGGCCTACCGGCGCCTGGCCCGGCAACTCCACCCGGACGTGAATCCCGACCCGGAGAGCCAGGAGCAGTTCAAGCTGGTCACCGCGGCGTACGAGGTGCTGTCCGACCCGCAGAAGCGCGCGGCGTACGACCGCGGAGGCGACCCGTTCAGCGGCGGCTTCGGCGGCGGCCAGGGTGCCGGCTTCTCCTTCACCGACATCATGGACGCCTTCTTCGGCGGCCAGGGCGGTGGCGGCCAGGGCGGTGGCCGCGGTCCGCGTGCCCGCGTGCGCCGTGGCCAGGACGCCCTCATCCGCATCGAGGTCGAGCTGGCAGAGGCCGCCTTCGGCGTCTCGCGCGAGCTCAAGGTCGACACGGCGATCCGTTGCACGACGTGCAGCGGTGCCGGTGCCGCCCCGGGCACCCAGCCGGTGGCGTGCGAGACCTGTCGTGGTGCCGGCGAGGTCGCGCACGTGCAGCGCTCGTTCCTCGGCGAGATCCGGACCCTGCGCCCCTGCGCTGCGTGTCGCGGCTTCGGATCCGTCATCGCCGACCCCTGCCGCGACTGCGCGGGTGACGGCCGCGTCCGTTCGCGCCGCAGCCTGACCGTCAAGATCCCCGCGGGCGTCGACACCGGCACCCGCGTCCAGCTCACCGAGCAGGGCGAGGTCGGCCCGGGCGGCGGCCCCGCCGGAGACCTGTACGTCGAGATCCACGTCGCGCCGCACGCCACGTTCGAGCGCAACGGCAACGACCTGCACTGCACGGTGTCGGTCCCGATGACCGCGGCCGCGCTGGGCACGACCATCTCGCTCCCGACCCTCGAGGCCGACCTCGACCAGGCCGAGGACTCCGGTGTCGAGACCAGCTTCGACCTGCCGATCCCGGCCGGCACCCAGTCCGGCCACCAGGTGCTGCTGCGCGGTCGCGGCGTCCCCGGTCTGCGCGGCGGTCGGGGCGACCTCGTCGTCTCCATCGCGGTCGAGACCCCGGGTCGCCTCGATGCCCGTCAGGAGGAGCTGCTGCGCGAGCTGGCGGCCATCCGGGGCGAGGAGCAGCCCACGGGCGACGTGCGGCCGACGCACAAGTCGATGTTCGGCCGGCTCCGCGACGCTTTCACCGCGCACTGACCTGACGCGATCGCCCGACGAGACCAGCCGATGACCCTCCCGCAGCACCTCGTCGCATCGCTGGCCGGTGTCGCTGCCGGTGACACCGTGACGGTCGAGGGCGACGAGGCCCACCACGCGGTCGTCGTACGACGGCTGCGGGTGGGGGAGTCGCTGCAGCTCGCCGACGGGGTCGGTCGGGTGGCGACCGGCGACGTCAGCGAGACGTCGAAGCGGGAGTTCTCGGTGCTGGTCCGCGAGATCGCGGACCAGCTGGAGCCGTCGCCCCAGTTCACCGTCGTGCAGGCACTGCCGAAGGGCGATCGCGGCGAGCTCGCCGTCGAGGTGCTGACCGAGATCGGCGTCGGCCGGATCGTGCCGTGGGCGGCGTCCCGCAGCGTCGCGGTCTGGAAGGGCGAACGGGCTGCGAAGTCGCACGCCAAGTGGCAGGCGACGGCCCGCGAGGCGGCGAAGCAGGCGCGCCGTGCGTGGCACCCCGAGGTGGATCCCCTCGCCACGACCGACGACGTGGCCGCGTTGATCGCCGGCGTCGACGTCGCCGTCGTGCTGCATGAGGAAGCGACCGAACCGCTGGCCGCGCTGGCCCTGCCGGGCGACGGCGACATCCTCGTCGTGGTCGGCCCCGAGGGTGGGCTCACCGACGACGAGGTCGCGCGCTTCGTCGCCGCGGGTGCGGTGGCCGTGGGCCTCGGCTCCGAGGTGCTCCGCACGTCGACGGCCGGAGTGGCCGCAGTGTCGGCGTTGCTCGCTCGCACGCCACGTTGGGGCGCCTGAGCCTCACCGGGCGAGCAATGCCTCGGTCCGGGCGATCTCCTCGTCCAGCTCGGCCTGTTCGGCCTTCGTCAGCGACCGCAGGACCTCGCCGACGACGATCCGGTCGTCCTCGATCCGCCACAGGCCCTCGAGCCACCCGTCGACGTACAACGACATCATCTGGGCGCCGTTGACGCCGAACCACGCGTTGCGGCGTTCGGGTGCGGTGACCCGGTCCCGGGAGGCGTGGGAGAGCCACACGTTGTCGTACGTGCCGAGCAGCCGGACCGGGGCGGGTGCGTCCTCCTCGGCGATCGGGGCATCGGCCAGGTCATAGAGCGGGCGGCCGTTCTCGTCCTCGTGCTGCACCAGGTCGTCCATGGCCTTGACGATCGGTCCCAGTCGGGTGATGCCCGACCAGGTGGTGACGTCGGCAGCGGAGGCCGGACCGAAGGCCCGCAGGTAGCGACGGATCAGGTCGGGGACGTCGGGCTCGGCGAGGGGTGCATCGAGCCAGCGGTCGAGGAAGTCGTAGGCCACCGCCGTCGACCCGGTCGGCTTCCAGCAGCCGCGCGGAGGCAGCTGCACCAGCACCTCCGCGACGCGGGCGACCTGGCCGAGCTGGCCGGAGGTGAACGCGGGGAACCGTTCGGCGAGACCGGCGCCCAGGGCGCGCTGGGGGAGCGGGCCGTCGGCCAGCACCTCCCGCACCGCGGCGGCGAAGGCCGCCCGGTCGACGGTGCGTGCCTCGCCGATCGTCTGGCTCTGCTTCATCTCGCGCTCGCGCACGGGTGCCGCCCACACCGGGAGCTGCAGTGCGTCGCCGGGAACGTGCAGGTGCACCGTGTCGCGCAGGCTGAGCACCCGCACCAGGCTGCGATCCTCGATCGCGCCACTGACCGCACGCGGGTCGACGTCGGTCAGCCGCGCCGCCAGGGAGAGGTACGGCGGCAGGGACTCCTGCGCTTGCAGGCCGATCAGGTGCTCGACCATCGCGGCCGGTGCCAGGTCGACCCGCTCGAGCAGGTGCTGGCGGAGCAACAGGGTGCGGTTGAGTCGTTGCCGGCTGAACTTCACGCGCCCATCCTGCCCGTCCTGTCCACGGTCACTCGATCGTGATCCGCTTCGTGTCCTCCGTCGGGCCGGGGCCCTCGCCGCCCGAAGGGTCGTCGGTGCGGGCGATGAAGGTGTACGTGCCGGCGTCCAGGCTGCTGACGTCGACCTTCGTCTTCCAGGGGTAGAGCTTGTCGATCCAGCCCTCCGCCGTGGCGAAGCCCTCGAGGACCGCCGTGCCGGTCGCGTCCTCGATCGTCCAGCCCACCGTGGCCTCGAAGGAGCTGGTGCGGCCGGTGGCGGTGAACGAGTCGGGCACCGTGGTGCCCTCGGCGGGTTCGGTGACGTTCATGAACGCCAGCACGTCGAGCTGTGGTGCTGCCTTGAGGCCGCCCGCCGTGCTGACTCCGAGCAGCGTGTCGGCCGGCCTGCCGTCGTACTCGACGGTGACGGGGAGGCGCTTCCCGATGGTGCCCTGGAGCGTGTAGACGAGTTGCTGGACGGCGAGCTCGGCCAGGTCGGCGTCCAGCGAACCTGCCTCGAGCCAGCTCTCCTCGGCCACCTCGACCACGATCGCGGTGCTGGTCTGCGTGATCGACGCGAAGCGGCCGCTGGGCCACGGCGTGCGGTAGTCGGGGTCGACTGGGTCGCCCTCGGTGACCGCGGCAGCGGCAGCGACGAGCGGTGCGACGCCCGAGGACTGCGTGAACTCGCGGAACAGCCGGTCACCGTCGGGAGTGTCGCCGACGTAGTAGACCGGGATCACCTCCGGATCGGCGGTTCCCGTGGTCCCGCCGGTCGTGGGGCTGCCGGTCGGGCTGCCCGTCGCATCCGTCGTCGCGTCGCTGCTGGCCGTGCCCTGGCTGGTGGGATCGGACGCCGCCGGGTCGGCGTCGTCGTCACCGCAGCCGGCAAGGAGGCCCAGGGTCAGCAGCGCCCCGGTGAGAGCAGCGAGGGTGCGGCGGGGGGAAACGGGGTGGTTCATGAGAACGATCCTTGCGTGAGCGGTGGGTCGGTCAGCGGACGGTGACGGTCCGCGTGTCGGTCGCCGGCCCGTTGGTGGGGCCGCTGGTGGGGCTGGCGCCGCTGACGGTGAGGACGTACCTGCCGGGAGCAAGGTCCGCGATGTCGGCGGTCGTCTCCCACGTGGTGCCCGTCGCCGGTGCGGCACCCGAGAGGGCGAGCGCGCCGTCGGCGGACCTGAGCTCCCAGGGGACGTCGTCGACCTCGGCGCCCCGGGGCGACCGTACGGTGCCGCGCATGGTGAGGACGCCGCTGACCGAGTGGCCCTCGGTAGGGTCGGAGATGTTGACGGGGGTGAGGACGGCGTTGTCGCGCCGCACGTCGTCGCGGACGGTGCGGTCGCCGGTCACGAAGGACACCGGGAGGGTCTCGCCGACCGCTGCCTGCGCGGTGAACACGGCTTGCTGCAGGCCGTTCGTGCCGGTCGTGCCGGGGTCGCCCGCAGCCTCGTCGCTGATGGTCAACCGGATCCCGTCGTCGCCGAGCGCGACGTCGACGAAGGCACCGGCGGGCCACGCCGTCTCGTAGTCGGGGTCGTTCGCGCCGGCGTCGGACTCCAGGAGCCGAACGGCTTCCAGGGCGCGCGCGGCGGTGTCGTCGGTTGCGTCGATCGACTGGAACTCGCGGAAGAGCCGGTCGCCGTCGGGCGTCTCTCCCACGTAGTACGTCGCCACGGCCATGTGTTCGTTGCCGGGTCCGGCGACGTCGTCGCCGTTCGGCAGGCCCAGCTGGCTGAGGGCCGCGCCGCCTCCCACGACGGCCGCGGTCGCCGTACCCGCGGCCAGGACGAGGGCCCAGCGCCGCGGCGTGCGGGTGTTGTGTGCCGTTGCGCGACGGATCTCACCCAGTCGGTCGCCGGGTACGACGTCCGAGACGGCGTCCGCGAACAGGCTCGCGAGGTCCCGGTCGGCCTGGTCGTCGTTCATCGGTCGCCTCCCTTCAGGTCGCGGGACTCCAGCAGTGGTCGTAGCGCGGCGGCGCCACGGGACGCGTGGCTCTTCACGGCTCCCTTGCTGATGCCGAGGGTCTCGGCGATCTCCGCCTCGGACAGGTCGAGGTAGTAGCGCAGCGCGAGCACCTCGCGCTGGCGGCGTGGCAGGTGCTGGAGGGCGTCGAGCACGGCCCGGCGCCGGCTCGCGGCCAGCACGGGTTCGTCCGCCGGGGGAGCGATGTCCTCGGTGTGCTGCCGCGCCAGGTGACGCTGTACGACGCCCCGGTGGCGCAGCGTCGAACGGGACCGGTTCACGACCGTCTGCCGGAGGTACGCCAGCGCCTTGTCGGGGTCCTCGAGCCGCGACCAGCGTCGGTGCAGCTCGATGAACGCGTCCTGCACGACCTCCTCGGCCTGGCCGCGGTCGCGCACCAGCAGCACGGAGAGCCGGACGAGGCGGTCCCAGTGGTCGACGTAAAGGCGTTCGACGGCGGTGTCGGCGTCCGTCCCGGCGTCGACAGCGTCGTTCACGGCGCGCTCCAGGACGATGCCCCCACCGGGGGTCGCGAAGGGCGAAGCGCCGAACACCGCATGGATGGTCACGCTAGTTCCACGCGCGAGGGCGTCAGCCGGTTGACACGAGATCGTGACCACTATCTTGGAGCTGTGACCGCCGATCCCGACTGCCTGTTCTGCAAGATCATCGCCGGTGCGATCCCGGCCGAGATCGTCCACGACGGCGAGCGCACGCTCGCCTTCCGTGACATCAACCCGCAGGCGCCGCTGCACGTGCTGGTGGTGCCACGCGCCCATGCGCACAACGCCGCCGACTCGGCGGAGGCGGACGCCGCGATGTTCGCCGAGATCGCCACCACGGCGCGCACCGTCGCCAAGGCCGAGGGGTACGACGACTACCGCCTCGTGTTCAACACGGGCGCCGGCGTGGGCCAGACCGTGTTCCACACGCACGGGCACGTGCTGGCCGGCCGGTCGATGGGTTGGCCTCCCGGCTGACCGGCACCGGGCGGCACCCGCAAACCGGGTGGGCCCGCCGCGTGTGCTCCCGTAGCATGGAGGGGTCATGACAGATTCCCCTTCCGCAGCTTCCGCAGCCCCCATCCGGCACACCGTCGTCGTGCCGAACAGCATCGACATGGTCACCCTCTTCGGGCCGGGTGACGAGCACCTCGGGCTGATCGAGAAGCGGCTCGGCGTGGAGGTCCACGTCCGTGGCAACCGGATCACCCTCGCCGGCGAGACGAAGGACGTCACCCTCGCCGACCGGGTGATCGGCGAGCTCGTCGCGATCCTCCGCACCGGCCAGGGCATCACGCTCGAGGTCGTCGAGCGGGTCGAGGCGATGCTGCGTGCCGAGACCGCGACGTCGGAGCGGCCCGCCGACGTACTGTCCCTCAACATCCTGAGCAACCGGGGCCGGTCGATCCGCCCCAAGACGCTCAACCAGAAGCGCTACGTCGAGACGATCGACCAGCACACGATCACGTTCGGCATCGGCCCGGCCGGTACGGGCAAGACCTACCTGGCGATGGCCAAGGCCGTGCAGGCGCTGCAGGCCAAGCAGGTCAACCGGATCATCCTGACCCGGCCGGCGGTCGAGGCCGGCGAGCGGCTCGGCTACCTCCCCGGCACGCTGAGCGAGAAGATCGACCCGTACCTGCGGCCGCTCTACGACGCCCTGCACGACATGCTCGACCCCGACTCGATCCCGAAGCTGCTCGCAGCGGGCACCATCGAGGTCGCGCCGCTGGCCTACATGCGCGGCCGTTCGCTCAACGACTCCTTCATCATTCTCGACGAGGCTCAGAACACGACGCCCGAGCAGATGAAGATGTTCCTGACCCGGCTCGGGTTCGGCTCCAAGATCGTCGTCACCGGTGACGTCACCCAGGTCGACCTGCCGTCCGGCACCACGTCCGGGCTGAGGATCATCGAGGGCATCCTCGACGGTGTCGAGGACCTCGCGTTCGTCAAGCTCACCAGTCACGACGTCGTCCGCCACAAGCTCGTGGCCCGGATCGTCGCGGCCTACGAGGAGTTCGACGCACAGGCCAACCACCAGAAGGGTCACTTCACCAAGTGAGCATCGAGATCCTCGACGAGTCCGGCTCCGGTCTCGACGTCAAGCACTTCTCCAGGCTGGCCCGGTTCGTGATGGACCAGATGCGCGTGCACCCGCTCGCCGAGCTCTGCATCAAGGCGGTCGACGAGGCCACCATCGCCGAGCTCAACGAGAAGTGGATGGAGAAGGAGGGGCCGACCGACGTGCTCGCCTTCCCGATGGACGAGCTGCGTCCCGGACTCGTCAACGAGGAGCCCGAGGAGGGCATGCTCGGCGACCTGGTCCTGTGCCCGAGCATCGCCGAGCGCCAGGGCGCGACGGCCGGCCACGGCACGCTCGCCGAGCTCGAACTGCTCACCACCCACGGCATCCTGCACCTGCTCGGCTACGACCACGCCGAGCCGGAGGAGCACAAGGAGATGTTCGGACTCCAGGACCAGTTGCTCGCGCAGTGGCGCGCCCAGTGACCCGATGATCGCCGGCAGTCTGTGGCCGCCCCTCGTGGCGGCTGTTCTCGTGGTGCTGGCGGGGCTGTTCGCCGCGGCGGACGCTGCCCTGGCGGGGTT
This sequence comes from Nocardioides sp. CPCC 206348, assembly GCF_048654705.1. Taxonomy (NCBI): domain Bacteria; kingdom Bacillati; phylum Actinomycetota; class Actinomycetes; order Propionibacteriales; family Nocardioidaceae; genus Nocardioides; species Nocardioides sp. CPCC 206348. The sequence goes on along the minus strand of NZ_JBMCZA010000143.1, from coordinate 44,382 downwards.
CTCACGGGCGCGTGCGCAGGAGATGCTGCAGGACGGTCGCAGCGGTGCACGGCGCCTGGTCGCCGTACTCGATGACGCGCCGCGGCACCTCAACACGGCGCTGCTGCTGCAGCTGCTGTGCGAGATCGCGGCCGTCGTGGTCGTCACGCTGTACATCGATGAGCGCCTGGAAGCCTCGTGGTGGGCGCGGGCCGGGCTCGCGCTCGGCGTGATGCTGGTGGTCACCTTCGTGGTGATCGGCGTCGCCCCGCGCACCGTCGGCCGGCAGCACGCCGAGACCGTCGCGATCTGGTCGTCCTGGCCGCTGTCGGCGCTGACCACGGTGCTGGGGCCGCTGCCGAAGCTGCTGATCCTGGTCGGCAACTCGATCACGCCGGGTCGCGGTTTCAGCGAAGGTCCGTTCTCCACGGAGACCGAGCTGCGCGAGATGGTCGACATCGCCGAGGCCTCGGAACTGATCGAGGCCGAGGAACGACGGATGATCCACTCCGTGTTCGAGTTCGGTGACACGACCGTGCGCGAGGTGATGGTGCCCCGCGGTGACGTGGTCTACATCGAGACGTACAAGAACCTGCGCCAGACGATGTCGCTGTTCCTGCGCACCGGTTACTCCCGCGTGCCCGTGATCGGCGAGAACCTCGACGACGTCCGCGGGATCGCGTATCTCAAGGACGTCGTGCGGCGTGACTTCGAGGCACCGGACGTCGAGCTGACCCAGCGGGTCGAGGAGATCATGCGCCCCGCGTTGTGGGTGCCCGAGTCCAAGCCGGTCGACGACCTGCTGCGCGAGATGCAGGTCCGCCACCAGCACGTCGCCGTCGTCGTCGACGAGTACGGCGGCACGGCGGGCCTGATCACCATCGAGGACCTCCTCGAGGAGATCGTCGGCGAGATCACCGATGAGTACGACGAGGCCGAGATCGAGGTCGAGCACCTCACCGGTTCCGGCGAGGGCGTCGTCCGTGTCTCGTCGCGCTACCCGGTCGACGACCTCGACGAGATCTTCGGCTTCCACATCGAGGAGGAGGACGTCGACTCGGTCGGCGGCCTGCTCGCCAAGCACCTCGGCAAGGTGCCGATCCCCGGCTCGATCGTCGAGGCCCACGGCCTGCGCTTCGAGGCCGAGGAGCCGTCCGGTCGTCGCAAGAAGATCGGAACCGTCCTGATCTCCCGGATCAGTACGTCGTCTGGGCCGTCAGGCTCTTGAGGAACTCCTCGAGCTCGGTGCCGTGGTCGGCGTACTCACCGCCACCGCACAACGCGATCGCCCGCAGCGCGAAGTCGCCGGCGCGGTAGCCGTAGGCCAGTCCTTCGACGTCGCCGGGTGAGCCAGTGAAGGGGACGCCGACGAACTGGCTCTGGACCTGCACGGCGTCGGCGTTGACGTGGTTGGTGAACAGCTGCGCGACGGCGGGCCCGAGCTCTGCCGTGGCACCGGCCTGCTTGATGCTGAGACCGATGTAGTCCTTGGCGACGTCTTCCGACGTCGGCTTCGGGTCGGTTCCCAGCCCGGCAGGCTGGTTGAGCGTCACGATGCAGCGCGTGTCGCCCACCTGCCACTGCCGCGTGCCCGCCTCCGTCTTGAGCTCACGCCAGTCCGACGGCGCCGGCTGGACCGCCCACGTCAGGTCCTTCGGCGGAGCGCCGGTGACGATCTTCGCCTGGAGCTCCTCCTCCGACAGTCCGTCGGAGTCTGTCTCGGTGCTGTCCGACGACTCCGTGGCGTCGCTGGACGGCGTCTTCGTGTCGGTGCCGCCCGAGTCACCGTCGTCCTCACAGGCCGTGAAGGTGAAGAGCAGGCTGGCAGCGAGGACCCCGAGAAGTGAGCGATTCATGGGGGAGTCCCTGCCCCTGCCAGCTCATCGCAAACGGACCGTAGGTTGACCGAGCTCGTCGAGTAGCGGCGAGCGCCAGCGAGTCGCGTGTCGAGAGGCCCGTCGCCCGTTGGTCGAGGAGGTTGCGCAGCAACCGTCTCGAGACCACCAACTCTCCACAGGTCGGGATCCGGCGAAACCTCAGTGAGGCGACGCGGTCATTGTGTGGTTCTGCAGGCACTGGGTGAACGCCGGACCACACAATCACGGGGCTCGCTGCGCGCCTCGCTCTCGCGACCTGAGGCCAACGCGCTTCAGGCGCCAGGAACGATCCGCAGGTCCCGCTGCGCACCACCGTCGAGCGCGGCCAGTGCAGCCTGGTACGCCTCCGAGTCGTGGGCGGCCCGGGCGGCGTCGACACTCTCGAACTCGATGACGATCGTGCGGGTGTTCAGGCCGGCTTCGTAGACCTGTTCGGGCAGGCCGCGGGCCAGGAAACGGCCACCGGCGCCGGTGAGTGCGGGGCCGGCGAGGGCGGCGTAGGCCGCGACCTTGTCCGCGTCGTAGACCTCGGGGTACGTGCTGATCCAGTAGGCAGGCATGAGGTCCATCATGCCGTCGGTGATACTCGACCCATGTCCGACCTGTCGTCCGAGGATCAGAAGCTCGTCACTCTCGCCCGCGCCACCCGCGCTCGCATCAACGCAGCGGAGGGCGCGGCCGTACGTGACACCGACGGCCGGACGTACGCAGCGGCGACCGTCGACCTGCCCTCGCTCCACCTGACGGCCGTCCAGGCCGTGATCGCGATGGCCGTGGCGTCGGGGTCGACCGGCGTCGATGCCTGCGTGCTCCTTGGGGCGGCAGAGGACCTGACCGAGCCCGACGAGGCCGTGCTGCAGGACTTCTCCGGACCCGACGGGGTCGCGATCCATCTCGGCGATGCGCGCGGCATGATCGGCAATTCCTTCACGTCGTGAAACCCGACTGTCACCGGTCGGGGGTAGCCTCGGAACGTGGCAGATCGCGGCTGGCACCAGCACCAGAACGCCGTCGAGAGGCTCGCGTCGTCGTACGCCGCCATCCCGACGGGTGAACCCGTGCGCCTTTCGAAGCGCACCACCAACCTCTTCCGTGCCCGTGCGGCCACCACGGCGCCCGGTCTGGACGTCGGCGGCCTCGATGGCGTGATCGAGGTCCTCGCCGACAGCCCGGACGGACCGGTGGCCGAGGTCCAGGGCATGTGCACCTACGAGGCGCTCGTCGACGCGACCCTCCCGCACGGCCTGGTTCCGTACGTCGTCCCACAGCTGCGCACGATCACGCTCGGCGGCGCGGTCACCGGGCTCGGTATCGAGTCCACCAGCTTCCGGCTCGGCCTCCCGCACGAGTCGGTCCTCGAGATGGACGTCTTCACCGGAGGCGGTGACGTCGTCACGACGCGACCCGGCGACGACCTGTTCGATGCGTTCCCCAACTCCTACGGCTCGCTCGGCTACGCCACCCGGCTGCGGATCCGGCTCGCCCCGGTGCCGACGTTCGTCGCGCTGCGCCACCTGAAGTTCGACGACGTGGACCTGTTGGCGAAGACGATGGCCGAGATCGCCGCCACCCGGGAGTACGACGGCGAGCGGGTCGACGGGCTCGACGGCGTCTCGTTCGGCCCCGGGGAGCACGTCCTCACCATCGCTCGCTGGACCGATGAGCCCGGCCCGACCTCCGACTATGCCGGGCAGGACATCTACTTCCGGTCGCTGCAGGCCTGCGACCGCGACCGGCTCACCACCTACGACTACCTCTGGCGCTGGGACACCGACTGGTTCTGGTGTTCCGGTGCGTTCGGTGCGCAGAACCCGCGGATCCGCCGGTTCTGGCCCCGCCGCCTGCGCCGCTCGGACGTCTACATGCGCCTGCTCCACCTCGACCGCCGCTTCGACATCGCCGACCGCCTCGACCGCCGCGCCGGGCGCCCGCAGCGGGAACGGGTGGTGCAGGACGTCGAGGTGCCGGTCGAGCGGCTGGGGGAGTTCCTGGAGTGGTTCGACGAGGAGGTCGGGATGCGCCCGGTGTGGCTGTGCCCGCTCGTCGCCCACCGGCCCTGGCCGTCGTACCCGCTGGAAGCCGGACGGTTGTACGTCAACATCGGGTTCTGGGGCACCGTCCACGTCGGCCCCGAGGCGACCGACTCGCCGCGCAACCGCGCGATCGAGGCCAAGGTGCACGAGCTCGGTGGTCACAAGTCGCTCTACTCCGAGGCGTTCTACGACCGCGAGACCTTCGACGCGCTCTACAACACCACGCACCTGGCCGCGGTGAAGCGCCGGTTCGACCCTGATGACCGCTTGACCACCCTCTACGACAAGGCAGTGAGGAGCCGATGAAAACCACCACCCCCCTGACCATCGCGGACGCCTTCGGCATGCTGATCGCCGACGAGCTGCCGCTGCGCTTCACGGCGTACGACGGCAGCGCGATCGGTCCCGACGATGCTCCGTTCCACTTCCACCTCGCGACCGAACGCGGGCTCTCGTACCTCGTCAGCAGCGTGGACCCGGACCTCGCCCTCGCCCGCGCGTACGTCGCCGGCGACCTGATCCTCGAGGGCGCCCACCCGGGGGACCCCTATCCGATGCTGGTGGCCCTCAAGGAAGGCATCAAGTTCCGCCGGCCGTCAGCGACCGACGCCCTGATGCTGGTGCGCACGCTCGGCCTCAGCCGGTTCCTGCCGCCGCCCCCGCCGCCGCAGGAGGCGCCGGGCCGGATGCGCCGTGTCATCGACGGCGTGCGGCACAGCCTGGGTCGCGACGCGGAGGCGATCAGCCACCACTACGACGTCTCGAACCGCTTCTACGAACTGGTCCTCGGCCCGTCGATGACCTACACCTGCGCGGTCTACCCGACCGCTGAGGCAACCCTCGAGGAAGCGCAGTTCGAGAAGTACGACCTGGTTGCCCGCAAGCTCGACCTGAAGCCGGGCCAGCGCCTGCTCGACGTCGGCTGCGGCTGGGGCGGGATGGTGCGCCACGCGGCGCGCGAGTACGGCGTGAAGGCGCTCGGCGTCACCCTCTCCGAGGAGCAGGCGTTCTGGGCGCAGCAGGAGATCAAGCGCCAGCGGCTGGACCACCTGGCCGAGGTGCGCCACCTCGACTACCGGTTGCTCGAGGAGACCGGGTTCGACGCGATCAGCTCGATCGGCCTGACCGAGCACATCGGCATCAAGAACTACCCGTCGTACTTCGGCTTCCTGCACGACCGCCTGACCCCGGGTGGCCGGCTGCTCAACCATTGCATCACCCGGGCCCACAACCGGCCGACCGACACCGGGGCCTTCATCGACCGGTACGTCTTCCCGGACGGCGAGCTGACCGGCTCCGGCACGATCGTCGCCGCGATCGAGGACGTCGGTTTCGAGGTGCAGCACCACGAGAACATCCGCGAGCACTACGCCCGGACCCTGGCGGGCTGGTGCCACAACCTCGCCACCAACTGGGACGAGTGCGTCGCCGAGGTCGGTGAGAACACCGCCCGGGTGTGGGGCCTCTACATGGCGGGGTCGCGGTTGTCCTTCGAGCGCAACGAGATCCAGCTCCATCACGTGCTGGCCACGAAGACCGACGCTGAGGGGGCGAGCGGCTACCCGCTGCGGCACCGTTTCTAGTCGAGGCTCCAAACCCCGATAACCTTCGCTGGTGAGCACCAGGGCCCAGCAGTACGACGCCGACGTGGTCGCGCGCGAGCAGCTGACGCCGCACCTGGTGCGCCTGACCCTGGACGTGCCCGGCTTCGTCTCGACCGGCATTGCCGACGAGTGGGTGGGGCTGGTCGTGCCGGGGCAGTTCCAGAGCCGGTACTACACGGTTCGTTCGGTCGAGGGCAGCACGCTGGTGCTCGACATCGTGGTCCACGAGGTCGGCCTGGTGACCGAATGGGCGCTGACCGACCCGGTCGGCCAGCGGGTGACGATCACCGAGCCGAAGGGTTCGTTCCTGCCGCCGGTCGACGCCGCGTGGCTGCTGCTCGTCGGCGACCTGACGGCACTGCCGGCGATGGCCCGGATCGCCGCGACCCAGGGCGCGGCATTGCCGACCCGGATCGTGGCCGAGGTGCCCGCCGACTCGCGGATCGAGGGCTACTTCCCCGACGGGGCGGACGTCACCTGGCAACCCGGTGACGGCGAGAGCCGACTGGCCGAGATCGTGGAGGGCCTCGACTGGCCCGAGGGCGACGGGTACTTCTGGATGGCGGGGGAGTCCGCGCAGATGCGGGCGATCCGCAAGCACGTGATGCGCGAGCGCAAGCTCCCCAGCACGCACTACGACGTGATGGGCTACTGGCGGGCGGTGACCCGACGGCAGCCGCGTGCCGTCGATCCCGGTCCGATCTGGCGCGCAGGCAAGGCCGCAGGGAAGTCAGACGACGAGATCTGGGCCGACTACGACGCAGCACAGGGAGCACAGCAATGAGCGACGACGACATCGGTGACGACATCGAGCTGGACGACGACGACGACTTCGACGAGGACTTCGGTGGCCTGCCCGCCCCCGCGCCGGCGATGTTCGGCTCGCTCGACCTGCCCGACAACTACCGCAGCGGGTTCGCCTGCTTCGTGGGCCGCCCCAACGTCGGCAAGTCCACGCTGACCAACGCCCTGGTCGGCCAGAAGATCGTGATCACCTCCGACAAGCCGCAGACCACGCGGACCGTGGTGCGCGGCATCGTGCACCGGTCCGACGGCCAGCTCGTGCTCGTCGACACCCCCGGCCTGCACCGACCGCGGACCCTGCTGGGCGAGCGGCTCAACGACCTCGTGAAGACCACGTGGTCCGAGGTCGACGTGGTCGCCGTCTGCTTCCCGGCCGACGAGAAGATCGGCCCCGGCGACACGTTCCTCGTCAAGGAACTGGGCAAGGTTCGTCGTACGACGAAGATCGCCGTGGTCACCAAGACCGACCTGGCCACGCCTGAGCGGATCGCCGAGCACCTGGGCGACATCGCCGCACTCGGTGCGGAGACCGGCACCGAATGGGCCGAGATCGTGCCCGTCTCGTCGGTGTCGAACGACCAGATCGACCTGCTCGGGAACCTGCTCGTCGCGCTGATGCCGGAGGGACCGCCGCTCTACCCGGACGGCGACCTCACCGACGCACCCGAGGAGATCCTCGCCGCGGAGCTGATCCGCGAGGCCGCCCTCGACGGCGTCCGTGACGAGCTGCCGCACTCGATCGCCGTCGTGGTCGAGGAGATGGGCCTGCGCGAGGGTCGCGACGCCGACCGGCCGCTGCTCGACATCCACGCCAACCTGTACGTCGAGCGCGACTCGCAGAAGGGCATCATGATCGGCCACAAGGGCGCCCGCCTGCGCCAGGTCGGCACCGTTGCCCGCAAGCAGATCGAGGCCCTCCTCGGCACGCCCGTCTACCTCGACCTGCACGTCAAGGTCGCCAAGGACTGGCAGCGCGACCCCCGCCAGCTCAGGAAGCTGGGTTTCTGAACCGACACCGCTGTCTTGCCGCCATGCCAACTGGACATCTCGTCAAGGCAACTGCGGCGCGGCAGCGCGGCGGGAGGCGTCGCTGGCAGCTTGCTGCCCCTAAAAAATGCGCCGGAGACGCGTCTCGCGCAGTCAGGCAGCTAACCGATCGCCCAGCAGCGGCCGAACTTCTGGCCCATCGCCCACTGCTCGGCCGTCGGCCACTCATAACCCCACTCGAAGACGAGCGGGTCCTTGGCGGTGTCGGCGGCGGCGTCCTCGCACTGGCCACGTCCGGCCGCGCGGACCTTCTTCTCGCCGGGGTACTTGCCCTCGTCGAAGACGACGACGTCGATGGCACGCCACTTGTGCTTGGCCGCGCACGGCACCCGCTCGAAGTTCTTCGCGTCCGGTGCGGCGGTGCCGCACATGGCATAGCGGTCGCTGACCTTGCCCTTGCCGAGGACGCCCTTGAGGCTGGTCGTGAGCTGGGCGAGGGTCGACGTACCGGCCAACACGACCGCGTCGCAGCGGTACCAGTCGGCACCGGCGTCGGAGTCCTTCACGGTCGGGGTGAACCAGACCGGACGGATCATGCTCAGCCGAAGGCGTTCGCGGGTCCCGCCGACGTACTTGATCAGGGCCTGCGGGCAGGCGGTGGCGACCTGGGCCTGGACCCGCTCGGAGTCGACGGCCACCAGGTGTCCGTCGACCACGGCGTTGATGGTGCCGACCGCGACGGTCTCGCTGGTGTGGCTGGCCGTGCACGGCACTGCGGCGATCTCGGAGGTGGGTGCCACGGCGGTCTCGAACGGCAACGGGTAGCACGCGCCGGCCTTCGGTGCGGCCGGCGGCGGGGCCGCGACGGTCTGGGTGGCCTTCGGTTCCTTGGCGTCGTCGTCCTTTCCCTCGTCTCCGCTGCAGGCCGTCAAAGCGGCAGCCAGTACGAGGATCGACGCCAGCAGGCTGCTACGCACTCGGGAGCGTCTCCGTGGGGTCACTTGGCGGTCCTTGCCCAGCAGACCGAACGGCGGATCCCGGCCTTCCACTCGGCACCGTGGAAGAACGTGAAGCCGAACTCGAACTCGGCGGGGTAGTTCAGCCAGGCCTTGACCGACTGGGCGCAGAAGGCGCGGGTCCGGCTCTCCATGACGCGGTCGCCGGGGTACTTGTCCGCCGGTTTGCCGAGCTTGACGGTGGTGACGGCGCGCCAGTCGTGCTTCTGCGAGCACGGCACCTTCTCGCCCTCAGCGACCGACGCCCCGCGGGCGCAGCTGAGCCAGACGTCCTTGGGGCGACCCGACAACATCCCCTTCGCCGTTTCGGGCAGCGCGCGGTAGGTGGCGCTCGATGCGTTGCCGCCGACGACGTCGCAGCGGTACCAGCGGGCACCCTTGCCCCACGCCTTCTCCGACGGCCGGAACCACGCCCAGCTGATCGTGGTGCGCAGGACCAGGCTCTCGTCGGCACCGACGAACGCAGCGAACTGTTGTGAGCAGGTGGTGTAGGCGTAGGTGGCCAGCTCGGTGTCGTCGTACTCGACGTCGTCGAAGGTGGCGGGGAGCTCGCCGGTCGTGAAGGTCTCCGCGTTGTGCTTCATGGCGCAGTCGATCGTCTCGGTCGCGTTGGCGGGCCGGGCGACGTCGTCGGGGGTCAGGTTGCGGCACACGCCGTTCTTCGGGACCGCGGTGGCGTCCACGAGGTCGGGGTCGGCGTTGCCGCCCTGGTCCTCGCTGCCGCAGGCCGTGAGCAGGCCGCTGCCGAGAGTGAGCAGGCCGAGCAGGAGTACGGCGACGGCGCGTCGCTGCGTCATCGCGTGGGCTCCCTTCTCAGGCGGTCAGCAGTGCCGCGATGGTAGCGCCCAACTCGTAGGCGGCCTCGTTCGCGGCGTCGTCCACCGTGCCCAGGACGCCGAGGACGTCGTACCCCCGACGCCAGCCGAGCGCGCCGACGATCGACTCCACGGAGCGCTGGGCGCCGGTCAGGTCGTAGCGGCCGTGCAACCACAGGCCGTAGGGTCGCCCCGCCGTGTCGCCGGTGGCGTCGTCCGCGTCACCGGGGGTCCCGCTCGGGTCGAGCGAGCCGCCGATGGCCAGGAAGGTCGAGTCGAAGAAGTGCTTGAGGGCGCCGCTCATGTAGCCGAAGTTGGCGGTCGTGCCGAGGAGATAGCCGTCTGCTGCCAGGACGTCCTCGGCCGTCGCCTCCAGCGCAGGCCGTACGACGACCTCGACCCCGTCGCCCGACTGGACGTCTTCGTCGTGGGCGCCGGCGAGCACCTGGTCGAGCAGCGCCTGCATCGACCGGGTGGGGGAGTGGTGCACGATCAGCAAACGGGCCACGAAGCGAGACTAGTCCCGACGGCAGTGGCTCCCGATCCTGTTAGAGTGGGCGCATCATGATGATGCGAGCCCTTCTCCTTAGCGGCCGCAGCGAGGTCTGAAACAGCCGGACCCCTCGTTGCGGAGCGAGTTGCGCGCCCGGCGCCCCTGCAAGACCAGCCGAGGAATGTCATGACGAACCGCATCACCATCCCGAACCAGCAGCCGAGCGGTATGCCGTTCGAGCGTTACCGGGCCTTCGAGCCCGTCACCGTGCCGGACCGCACCTGGCCGGACCAGAAGATCACCCACGCACCCCGGTGGCTCTCCACCGACCTGCGTGACGGCAACCAGGCGCTCATCGACCCGATGAGTCCCTCGCGCAAGATGAAGATGTTCGACCTCCTGGTGAAGCTGGGCTACAAGGAGATCGAGGTCGGCTTCCCGTCCGCGAGCCAGACCGACTTCGACTTCGTGCGCCAGCTCGTCGAGGGCGACAAGATCCCCGATGACGTCCGCATCTCGGTGCTGACGCAGGCCCGCGAGGACCTGATCGAGCGCACCGTGGCGTCGCTCGTCGGCGCTGACAAGGCGACCGTGCATCTCTACAACGCGACCGCGCCGCTGTTCCGGCGCGTGGTCTTCGGGGTGACCGAGGCCGAGTGCATCGCCATCGCGACCCGGGGCACCGAGTGCGTGATGAAGCACGCCGAGGAGATGCTCAACGGCACCGACTTCGGCTACCAGTACAGCCCGGAGATCTTCACCCAGACGCCGACCGACTACGCGATCGAGGTCTGCGAGCGGGTGTCGGACGTGTGGCAGCCCGAGGAGGGTCGCGAGATCATCCTCAACCTGCCGGCGACCGTCGAGATGTCGACGCCGAACACCTACGCCGACCAGATCGAGTACTTCGGCCGCCAGCTGTCCCGCCGTGCGCACTCGGCGATCAGCCTGCACCCGCACAACGACCGCGGCACCGCGGTCGCCGCGACCGAGCTGGCCCTGATGGCTGGTGCGGACCGCGTCGAGGGTTGCCTGTTCGGCCACGGCGAGCGTACGGGCAACGTCGACCTGGTCACGCTGGCGATGAACCTGTTCAGCCAGGGCGTCGACCCGCAGATCGACCTGTCCGACATCGACGAGGTGCGCCGGACGGTGGAGTACTGCACGCAGCTGCCCGTCCACCCCCGGCACCCGTACGCCGGCGACCTCGTCTACACCGCGTTCTCCGGTTCCCACCAGGACGCGATCAAGAAGGGCCTCGAGGACCTCGACCGGATCGCCGCCGAGCTGGGCACGTCGGTCCGCGAGGTCCCGTGGGAGGCGCCGTACCTCCCGATCGACCCGAAGGACGTCGGCCGCACCTACGAGGCCGTGATCCGCGTCAACAGCCAGTCCGGCAAGGGCGGCGTCGCGTACGTCCTCAAGGCCGAGCACAGCCTCGACCTGCCGCGCCGCGCGCAGATCGAGTTCAGCCGGGTCATCCAGCAGCGCACCGACGCCCAGGGCGGCGAGGTCACGCCGGAGGAGATCTGGGCGATCTTCCGCGCCGAGTACCTCGACCGCGAGGCGCCGTACAGCCTGGTCGCGTTCTCCTCGACGACCGACCAGGACGGCGACGACCGCCAGGAAGTCACGATGGTGGTCCGCGGTGAGGAGCAGTCCTTCACCGGGATGGGCAACGGCCCGGTCGCGGCGTTCGTCGACGGCATGCGTCACGCCGGTGCCGACATCCGTGTCCTCGACTACGCCGAGCACGCCCTCTCGTCGGGTGGCGACGCCCTCGCCGCGGCGTACGTCGAGTGCGAGGTCGCCGGCGAGATCGTGTGGGGCATCGGCATCCACCACAACATCGTCACCGCCTCGCTCCGCGCCGTGGTGTGTGCGGCCAACCGGGCGCAGGCGACCACGATTCCCCTCGGAGCCTGAGCATGGGTCGCGCCGCGTTGGCCTCCGAGATGGTCGGCCAGTGCTTCATCGAAGGCCGACGCGGGCGCGACCGCCTCGAGTTCACCGAGTACGGCGGCGGAGACGCCTGGGTCGTCCTCGTCCCGCCGCTGCTGGTGCCGCGGCGGGTGCACGCCCACACTGCGCGCACCCTCGCGTCGTCGGGCCTGCACGTCGTCGTCCTCGACCCGCTCGGTCACGGCCGTTCCGACCGTCCCGAGGATCCGCTGTCCTACTCGGTGACGGCGTTCGCCGAGCAGGTGATCGCGCTGCTGGACCACATGGGCGCGTCCCGCGCCGTGATCGGCGGCAGCTCGCTGGGGGCCAATGTCGCCCTCGAAGTGGCCGCCGTCGCGCCCGAGCGGGTCTCCGGGCTGGTCCTGGACGGGCCGGTGCTCGACAACGCGCTGGCGGTGCAGGTCTCCGTGCTGACCCCGGTGCTCCTTGCGGCCCGCTACGCGCCGTTCACCGTCTCTCTCGCGCGCGCGGCGACCCGGCCGGTCCCGCGGCGGATGCTGCCGGAGTGGTTGCGCCTGAGCCTCGAGACCCTCGACCAGGAGCCGGGCGCCGTCGCGGCCGCCGTGCACGGCGTCCTCTTCGGCCGTTTCGCGCCCTCGTCCGACGAGCGCGCGGCCATCACCGCACGGACCCTGGTCCTGGCTCGTTCGCACGACCCGTTCCACCCGGTCGCGGACGCGGAGATGGTGGCTGACGAGATCGCCGGATCGACGATCGAGCACGCCGCCGTGCCCCTGGAGTGGCGGCGTCGCCCCGAGCGGCTCGACCTGGTCGTCACCCGCTTTGCGCGGGAGTGTGCGCGCCCCGGGTCGCGGACCCGTCGTACCCGTTCCTCCTGAGGGTGCCGCGGGGTGGCGCCCGCATTCGTCACGCCCGGACGTCACAATGGGGGAGTGCCGCTCTACCGTGACGAAGCGATCGTCCTGCGCACCCACAAGCTGGGTGAAGCGGACCGCATCATCACGCTGCTGACCCGCGAGAACGGTCGGATCCGGGCAGTCGCCAAGGGCGTGCGTCGTACGACGTCCCGGTGGGGGTCGCGGCTCGAACCGTTCACCCACGTGGACCTCCAGCTGGCCGAGGGCCGCAACCTCGACACGATCACCCAGGCCGAGACGCGCGGCGCGTACGGCGCGCAGGTCGGGCGCGACTACGACCGCTACACCGCGGGCACCGTCATGCTCGAGACCGCCGAGCGCCTCGTGGTCGAGGAGCGGGAGCCGGCGCGCCAGCAGTTCGGCCTGTTGCTCGGTGGCCTCAACGCCATGGCGGCGGGGGAACGCGGGGCCAACCACGTGCTCGACTCGTACCTGCTGCGCGCCCTGGCCATCGCGGGCTATGCCCCGGCGTTCGTGGAGTGCGCCCACTGCGGCCGCCCGCCGGTGACGGCGACCGGCGAGCTCAGCCACCACCGCTGGTTCAACCCGTCGATGGGCGGCGTGCTCTGCTCGACCTGCCGGATCCCCGGCTCGGCCACCCCCGCCCCCGAGACCCTCACCCTCCTCGGCGCACTGCTCGCCGGCGACTGGCCGACCATCGAGGCCGCCGACATCCGCCACGTCCGCGAAGCCAGCGGCCTGGTTTCGGTGTTCGTGCAGTGGCAGCTCGAACGGGGCCTGCGTTCGCTGGCCTACGTCGAGCGCTGAGGGGTTCAACCCGTCGGGTTGGGCTCCGCGCCGCCGTAGCGCCGGTCACGGCGGGCGTAGGTGTCGATGGCCTGCCAGAGGTGGCGGCGGTCGACGTCGGGCCAGAGCACGTCGGTGAAGACGAACTCGGAGTACGCCGCCTGGTAGAGCATGAAGTTCGAGAGACGCTGCTCGCCCGACGTGCGCCAGATCAGGTCGGCGTCGGGGAGCTCGGGGACGTACAGGTAGCGCGCCAGCGTGCGTTCGTCGACCTTGTCGGGATTGACCTTGCCCGCCGCGACGTCGCGGGCCAGTCCACGCGCGGCGTCGCCGAGCTCGGAGCGGCCGCCGTAGTTCACGCACATGGTGAGGGTGAGGACGTCGTTGTCCTTGGTCATCTCCTCGGCGACCTGGAGCTCGGTGATGACCGACTTCCACAGCCTCGGGGCACGCCCGGCCCAGCGCACCCGGACGCCGAGCTCGTGCATCTCGTCGCGGCGGCGCCGGATCACGTCGCGATTGAAGCCCATCAGGAACTTCACCTCGTCGGGGCTGCGCGACCAGTTCTCGGTGGAGAAGGCGTACGCCGAGATCGCCTTCACGCCGATCTCGATCGCGCCCTCGACGACGTCGAACAGGCTCGACTCGCCCTCTTCGTGGCCCTTGGTGCGCGGCAGGCCCCGCTCCTTGGCCCAGCGTCCGTTGCCGTCCATCACGATCGCGACGTGATGGGGCACGAGCTCGGGCTGGATCGCCGGCGGGGTGGCACCCGAGGGATGCGGCGTCGGCGGCCTGACCTCGGTACGACGAGCGGCGGTCGCCGCGGCAGCGCGGGTGCGTCGGGTGGAGCGAGTCACAGGGGCCAGTCTGTCAGGGCGGGTTCGCGGGGCCACGCGGGCGCGGATTCATCAAGGGATGTGGGTGAGCCGGCACTCCCCAGTGGTTGCTCACCGTGGGAAGTGCACCTTCGTCTGCATACCTTGATGAATCCCCACCCGCGGAGCCCACGCGGAGCCCAACCCGACCAGCTAGTGCTCGTCGTAGTGCGCGCCGTGCTCGGCGTGCCGGTGCCCGTCGTGGACGTAGTCGACGTGGTCGTCGTGGGGAACCGCGAGGTGGCCGCAGTCGGGGCCGTGGGCGTGGGGGTGTTCGTCACAGGTCTCGTGCAACGGCACCGTGCCCTCGGCGAACGGCTCCTTCAGGCGGGCCCGGCGACGACTCCAGATCCCGATCGGCCACGCCACGACGTAGCAGGCGAGGGCGAGCAGGACGATGGTCGGGCCGGGGGCGACGGTGGCCTTGTACGACGCGAAGGTGGCCAGCACGAGCCCGCCGACCGAGGCGAAGGCGCCGAGCACCATCGCGGCGCCGATGGTGGTCCGGAACGACCGGGTGAGCTGCTGTGAGGTCGCGACCGGGACCACCATCAGCGCCGACACGAGCAGCAGGCCGACGGTGCGCATGGCGACGGTGACGCTGACGGCGGCGAGGACGGCGACGAGCAGGTTGTAGGCCCGCACCTGCAGCCCCGCGACCCGGGCGAACTCCTGGTCCTGCGCGACCGCGAACAGCTGCGGTGCCAGCCCGACGCTCAGCCCGATGACGGCGATGGACAGCACCATGGTGACGATGACGTCGCCCGCGGAGATCGTGGTCAGTGAGCCGAACAGGTAGCGGTTCAGGGACGCCGCACTCTGCCCGTCGATGCCGCTGACCAGGATGCCGCCCGCGAGTCCGCCGTAGAACAGCAGCGCGAGGGCGACGTCGCCATTGGTCTGGCCCCGTTCGCGGATGGTCTCGATGAGGACGGCTCCCAGGACCGCGACCACGACCGCTGCCCAGGTGGGTGAGGTGTTGGTGACCAGGCCGATGGCGACACCGGTCACGGCGACGTGGCCGATCCCGTCGCCCATCAGCGCGAGCCGGCGCTGGACGAGGAAGGTGCCGATCGCCGGCGCGGCGAGGCCCGTCAACAGTGCGGCGATCAGGGCGCGCTGCATGAAGGGGAGCGCGAACAGCTCGGCGGGACTCATGGCCGCTCACCTCGCGGTCGGTCGACGGGTGAGCCGACGTGCGGCACGTGGTCGGTCTGCTTCGGTGCCGCGTCGTGATGGTGGTGGTGCGTGTGCGGCTCGGCGAACCACGGCTGGTGCACCTCGTGATCGGCGAGGGGAGCGCCGTCGTACACGGTCCGCCCGTCGCGGAGTACGACGGCGCGGTCGACCAGTGGCGCGAGCGGGCCGAGCTCGTGGGCCACCAGCACGATCGTCGCGCCGCGGGACTTGAGCCGCGCGAGGGTCTCGGCGAGCACCTGCTGGTTGGGCAGGTCCACCCCGGCGGTGGGCTCGTCGAGGAAGAAGAGCTCGGGTTCGCCGGCGAGGGCCCGGGCGATGAGGACCCGCTGCTGCTGGCCGCCGGACAGGTTGCTCACGGCTTCGCGACGGCGGTCGGCGAGGCCGACGACCTCGAGGGCGTCCTGGATCGCGGCACGGTCGGCGCGGGAGAGCGGACGCAGCAGGCGGCGGCGGGTCAGGCGACCGGCAGCCACGACCTCCCAGACCGATGCTGGGACGCCGGCCGCCGCGGTGGCGCGCTGGGGGACGTAGCCGATCCGGCACCAGTCGTCGAAGTGGTCCAGCGGGGTTCCGAACAACCGCACCTCGCCGGCGACCAGCGGCCGGAGGCCGACGAGCGCGCGGACCAGGGTGGACTTCCCGGAGCCGTTGGCGCCCATCAGGGCGACGAACTCGCCGGGCGGGACGTCCAGGTCGATCCGGCGCAGCACCGGGCGGCCGCCCAGTGCGACGCTGCCGTTGCTGATCGCCACCGCCGTGGCGGTGCCGTGCTCGGTGCTGTCCTGGGTCGTCATCGACACCCGTTGGCCGAGACGAGGGTCTCCAGGTTGGTGTCCATCAGGGAAAGGTAGTCCGAGCCCTTGGGGGCGTCGGCGGTGAGGCCCTCGATGGGGTCGAGCACGCCGTTGGTGAGGTCGAGGTCCGTGGCCAGGTCCTCGCCGAGCGCGGGCTCGAGGGGCTCGCTGAACACCGTGGTGATGCCTTCCGTCCGGATCAGTTCCTGCAGTTCGCCGAGGACGGCGCCGGTCGGCTCCGCGTCGGGGGACAGGCCCACGATCGAGGCGATGTGGAGGCCGTACTTCTCCAGGTAGCCGAACGCATCGTGGGACACCACGATCGTGTCACGCTCACAGTCCGCGAGGCCAGCGCTGTACGCCTGGTCGAGGGCTTCGAGGTCCTTGCGGAGTGCGGCGGCGTTGCTGCGGTAGGTCTTGGCGTCGTCGCCGTCGATCTTCGCGAGCTCGTCGGCCATCGCGTCGCCGAGGTCGGCCATCCGGAGCGGGTCCTGCCAGAAGTGCGGGTCGACGTCGCCGTGGTCGTGGTCGTGCTCGCCGCCCTCCTCGTCCGCGTGCTCCTCGTGCTCGGCAGCCGACTCGTCGACGGGCAACAGGTCGACGATGTCGGCGGCGTCGAGGGTCGCGCCCTCGGCGTTCTGTTCGACGGTGTCGTCCACCGCGGGCTGGAAGCCGGACTCGAAGACGACCAGGTCGGCGGCCACGACCGTCGCGGTCTGGCTCACGTCGAGCTCGAGGTCGTGCGGCTCGCTGCCGGGGTGGGTGAGCAGGTCGACCTCGGTGTCGGTGCCCTCGGCGACCCGCTCGGCCACGTAGGCCAGCGGGTAGAAGGCCGCGGCCACCGTGGTCTTGCCGTCATCGGCACCGTCGCTGAACGCCGAGCAGCCGGAAGCGAGCAGGGCGACGACGGAGAGGGCGGCCAGGCCGGAAGAGAAGCGCATGAGAATCATTCTCAACACCCGGGTCGCTCCGGTCAAGTCGGCGCGTCAGGCGAGGTGGCGCACCAGCTCCCGGCCGACGGCCCGCAGCGGTGCGTCGGTACGACGGGCACGGCTCACCAGCAGAGCTCCCTCGATCGCGCTGACGATGAGCGCGGCCCGGTCGGCAGCAGCGTCGGCAGGAACGTCGCGACGGACGAGTGCATCGGTGAGTGCCTGCTCCCAGGTGCTGAACGCGACCCCGGCCGCTGACCGTGCCGCCGGGGTGTCCTCGGGGGAGAGAGCGGCCGCAGCGACCGGGCAGCCGGTGCCGAAGTCGCTGCCGAGCAGGACGCCCGACCAGTGGTCGACCATCGCCTCGACGGCGGCCACCGGGTCGGCGCTGTCGACCACCTTCGTCACCAGGCGCGCCATCAGGTCGCCGGCGCGACGAGTCGCGTCCTCGGCCAGCTCGGCCTTGCCGCCGGGGAAGTGGTGGTAGATGGACCCGCGCGGCGCACCGCTGTGGGCGACCACGTCCCGCAGCGATGTCGCTGCCACGCCCCGGGAGGCGAACAGGGTGATCGCGCTGTCCAGCATCGCGTCGCGCGGCGACCGGCCGGTCGTCGTACCCGGGGTGGTCATACGGCCTCCAGGCGCGCGGGGACGTACTTGTGCCACGGGGTGCCGGCGAGCCAGTCCTTGTGGTGCAGGGAGGTCAGGTCGTTGGGGGCGACGCCGGGCGTGCCGTCGACGTGCTCGATGCCCATCCCGTTCGGCAGGGAGCAGTGTCCCTGCTGCATCTGGTCGGTGACTTCCACCTGGGCGACCGCGGAGCCCTTCTCCGTGACCACGCGCAGCGAGTCGCCGGTCGTGACGCCGTACGTCTCTGCGTCGGTCGGGCTGATCCGGAGTGCGCCGTGGGCGTCGCGGCGGCGCCACGACGGGTCGCGAATGATCGTGTTCGCGGTGAAGGCGCGGCGCTCCCCGGCGGC
Organism: Nocardioides sp. CPCC 206348; assembly: GCF_048654705.1. Classification (NCBI taxonomy): domain Bacteria; kingdom Bacillati; phylum Actinomycetota; class Actinomycetes; order Propionibacteriales; family Nocardioidaceae; genus Nocardioides; species Nocardioides sp. CPCC 206348. Next base: position 26,406 of record NZ_JBMCZA010000143.1, on the reverse strand, counting down.
GAGGATGAACGGGAACTCCGCCGTCGTCCACGAGCTGGGCTCCGTGGCGAGCGCGTGCATCCGCTCCAGGAGCTCGGGCACCTCGAGGGTGAAGCGGCGGTCCGGTCGACGCGTGTAGCTCCACGCCTGGTCGTAGTCGTCGACGGTGAAGACCACGCCCTCACCCTCGAGGATCCGGTCGAAGAGCTTGTTGCCGGGGGCGAAGCCGTCGCCGTCGAAGCCGGCCCGCGCCACGGAGTCGGGGTTGCCCATCGCGCACAGCTGGCTGACGCCCCAGAGCGAGGCCGTGCCGCGGGCGCCCTCGGGCAGGGTGGTGCCCAGCGTCTCGTAGAGGACGTAGCCGGCCAGGCCCATCAGCTTCGGGTTCGCCGCGACGGCCGCGAAGAACGCGATCGCGAACTGGGTCCGGCCGCGGCGGGCCGCGCTGCGCAGTGGGGCGAGGACGGACTCGCGGACGGGCGCGAGCTCGCGGATCAGGCGGGCGTAGATCTCCGGCTCGGGCAGCGTGCCGTCGAGCGGCTCCATCGCCGGCTTGCGCAGCTGGAACACGTTGCGCGGGAAGTCGACGTTGAAGAAGGTGCACTCCCACTTCTCGAACTGCGTCGCTGCGGGCAGCACGTAGTCCGCCTGCTTCGCGGTCTCCGTCATGGCGATGTCGATGACGACGCTGAGGTCAACCGCCTCCATGGCGCGGCGGAAGGAGCCCGAGTCCGCGAGCGAGTGCGACGGGTTGGTGCTGTCGAGCCACAGGGCCCGGAACCGGTCCGGATGATCGGTGAGGATCTCGTCGGCGATCGAGTTGCACGGCACCAGGCCGGCGATGATCCGGGCTCCGGTCACCGGAGTACGACGGTCGGCGGCCGGTCGGCGGGCAGCACCGGTCGGGCTGGACGGTCCGTTGGCCACCTTGCCGACCGGCCCGCGCATCGCGCCGGCAAGGGGGTGGGCGATCGCGTCGGGGAGCAGGGCCGGCAGGCGGATCGCGGCGGCGCCGACGGCGTCGACGGCAGTCGACTGGGCCTTCGCGACGGCGCGCTGGACGGGGGACGTCGGGCGCTTGCTGGCGCCACCGCCCGGCGCGCTTCCGGCGATGGGGGCGAAGGTCGAGTGCAGGAACATCGCACCCTCCTTGGCGAAGTTGCCGGTGAGGATCCACAGCATCTTGTTGAGGTAGGAGTTCAGGGTGCTGTGCGGAGCCTGCTGGGTGCCGAGGTCCTCGTAGGTGCACACGCTCTTCGCCGACGCGATGCGCCGGGCAGTGGTCCGGATCAGTTCCTCGGGGACGCCGCAGCGCGCGGCGTAGTCAGCGATGTCGACCGCAGCGTAGGCAGCCAGCACGGGGTCGGCGCCGGTCGTGTGGTCGTCGATGAACGCGTGGTCGACGAGGTCCTCCTGGACCAGCACGGCGCCGAGGGCGGAGAGGCACCAGGCGTCCGTGCCCGGTTTGACCTGCAGGTGGACGTCGGCCATCGCGGCGGTCTCGCTGCGGCGTGGGTCGATGACGACCATGCAGCGCTCGGGGTCCGCCGCCATCTCCTTGAGGACCGGGCGGGTGCGCGGGAAGGAGTGCGACTGCCAGGGGTTCTTGCCGATGAAGACGACGACCTCGGCGTGTTCGAAGTCGCCCTTGGTGTGCCCGCCGTAGAGCCGGCCGTCGACGTACATCTCGCCGGTCTTCTCCTGGGCGAGCGCGTTGGAGCGGTACTTCACGCCCAGCGCGGCCTGCAGGGACTGGCTGTACGTCGCGCCGAGGTGGTTGCCCTGGCCCCCGCCGCCGTAGAAGAAGATCTTGTCGCCGCCGTGCTCGTCGCGGATCGCAGCCAGCTTGCCCGCGATCTCGCTGATGGCGGTGTCCCAGTCGATCGGCTCGTAGGTCCCGTCCGGGCGCCGGCGCAGGGGAGAGGTGAGGCGCTCGGTGCCGTTCTGGTAGCGGTCCAGGCGCAGCGGCTTCTCGCAGGTGTACCCCTCCGAGCCGGGGTGGGACTTGTCGCCGCGGATCTTGATCAGGCGTCGGTCCTCGACCTGCACCTCGATCCCGCAGTTGCACTCGCACAGGATGCAGGCGGACTTCTGCCAGGCGGTCTCGGTGGTCACGGGAGCTCCCTCGGTTGATTATGACAGGTGTCATAGTCGCCGGTGACGGCCACCAGGTCAAGGGTCGCGGGGCTGCGTAGAGTTCGGTCGTGCTCGTCGTGAACCGATTCCGTGCCGGCCCCGACCCGGTCACCCTGCGTGCTGACCTCGAGCTCGTGCACGGGCTCCTCCTCGACAAGCCCGGGTACGTCGCCGGGTGGATCGGGCGCAACGTCGACGAGCCGGACCTGTGGGTGCTGACCACCCGCTGGGTCAATGTCGGCGCGTATCGGCGAGCCCTGTCGTCGTACGAGCTGAAGCTCCACGGGGTCCCCGTGCTGATGCGGGCGATCGACGAACCCGGTGCCTATGAGGTCGTCGAGCCGAATACCGTGCTCAACGTGGCCGAGGCTCGCGTAACCTAGGGGATTGCTCCCGCGAGTAGATCGACAGCAGCAACAGCACCGACAAACACTGCCCGGCAGCCAGCCGGGCTCGTCCCATAAAGGAATCCCCCTGTGGCCAAGCCGCCCCCGTCCACCGTTGACCAGGTTGTCTCCCTCGCGAAGCGCCGAGGCTTCGTCTACCCCTGCGGCGAGATCTACGGCGGCACGCGTTCCGCCTGGGACTACGGCCCCCTCGGCGTGGAGCTCAAGGACAACATCAAGCGCCAGTGGTGGAAGTCCATGGTGCAGATGCGCGACGACGTCGTCGGCCTCGACTCCAGCGTGATCCTGCCGCGCCAGACCTGGGAGGCCTCGGGCCACGTCGCGACCTTCGCCGACCCGCTGACGGAGTGCCAGTCCTGCCACAAGCGCTACCGCGCCGACCACCTGCAGGAGGCCTACGCCGAGAAGAAGGGCCTCGACAACCCCGACGACGTCGACCTGGCGACGCTGGCGTGCCCGAACTGCGGCACCCGCGGTGCCTGGACGGAGCCGCGCAGCTTCTCCGGCCTGCTCAAGACCTACCTCGGTGTGGTCGACGACGAGTCCGGCCTCCACTACCTGCGCCCCGAGACGGCGCAGGGCATCTTCCTCAACTTCGCCAACGTGGTCACCAGCCAGCGGATGAAGCCCCCGTTCGGCATCGCGCAGATCGGCAAGAGCTTCCGCAACGAGATCACGCCGGGCAACTTCATCTTCCGCACCCGCGAGTTCGAGCAGATGGAGATGGAATTCTTCGTCAAGCCGGGTGAGGACGAGGAGTGGCACCAGTACTGGATCGACGCGCGCACCGCCTGGTACGTCGACCTCGGGATCGACCCCGAGAACCTGCGCCACTACGAGCACGCGCAGGAGAAGCTCTCGCACTACTCCAAGCGCACCGTCGACATCGAGTACCGCTTCCGCTTCGCCGGCTCGGAGTGGGGCGAGCTCGAGGGCATCGCCAACCGCACCGACTTCGACCTCAAGACGCACAGCGAGGCCTCGGGCACCGACCTGTCGTACTTCGACCAGGCCAACAACGAGCGCTACACGCCGTACGTCATCGAGCCCGCAGCCGGACTCTCGCGCAGCCTGATGACCTTCCTCGTCGACGCCTACACCGAGGACGAGGCGCCCAACACCAAGGGGGGCGTCGACAAGCGCACCGTGCTGCGGCTCGACCCGCGCCTCGCGCCGATCAAGGTCGCCGTGCTGCCGCTGTCCCGGAACGCCGACCTGTCGCCGAAGGCCAAGGACCTGGCCGCCGAGCTGCGCCGCAACTGGACCGTCGACTTCGACGACTCCGGTGCCATCGGCCGTCGCTACCGTCGCCAGGACGAGATCGGTACGCCGTACTGCGTCACGGTCGACTTCGACACCCTCGAGGACCATGCCGTCACCGTGCGCGAGCGGGACACCATGTCCCAGGAGCGCGTGTCCCTCGACAAGCTCACCAGCTACTTCGCTGAGCGGTTCGTCGGATGCTGATGCGAGTCGTGGCCGGCGTGCTGGCCCTCGGCCTGCTCGCTGGCTGCGGCTCGGACGACGACAGCAAGGCTGACGACAAGTCGTCGGAGAAGCCGAGCCCCTCGGCCACCACCGAGGCTCCAGCGCGGTACTACGACGTTCCGGTCGGCGTGACCCTCACCGAGCCCGGCACGCAGCTCGCGCTCGGTGCGCCGGCCGTGATCGCCTTCGAGCGGCGCCAGAAGGAGATCGGCGTCCTCGCCGTGAAGGTCGACCGGATCGAGCGCACGTCTTTCCAGGAGTCCTTCGCCGGCTGGAACGTCGATGACGTCACCGCCGCGCGAACGCCGTACTTCGTCCGCCTCACGGTCACCAACGTGGGCGACACCGACCTCGGCGGCCTCAAGCTCGACAACGTGATCTGGGCCGACGACGGCACCACCCTCGAGGCCCCGAACCACTACACGAAGGTCCAGCAACCGCTCTGCGCCGGCGACCCGCTGCCCGCAGCGTTCGCGAACGGCGCGAGGGCGCAGATCTGTCAGGTCTACTTCATCGCGCCCGCCCAGACCCTCCGGACGATCAGCTTCATCCCGCCCGCCGGACTCGACCCGATCACCTGGGCCGGCGAGATCAGCAAGGTCACCCCGCCGGCCAAGAAGAAGGCCAAGAAGAAGCCCGGCCAGGCGGCCACGTGACCGTCGCGACGACCAGCCTGCGTCTCGGGTCGCTGGAGGTGCCGACGCCGGTGGTGCTGGCGCCGATGGCCGGCATCACCAACGCTGCCTACCGGCGCCTGTGCGCGGAGTACGGCGCCGGCCTCTACGTCTGCGAGATGATCACCAGCCGCGGACTGGTCGAGGGAGATGACACCACCAAGCGGATGCTCGTCTTCGACGAGGCCGAGACGGTGCGGTCGGTCCAGCTCTACGGCACCGACCCGACGTACGTCGGCAAGGCCACCCGCATCCTCTGCGAGGACTACGGCGTCGCCCACGTCGATCTCAACTTCGGCTGCCCGGTCCCCAAGGTCACCCGCAAGGGTGGCGGCGGCGCCCTGCCGTGGAAGCGGAACCTGCTCGGGCGGATCCTCGAGGAAGCGGTGGCCGCCGCGGCGCCGTACGACGTCCCGGTGACCATGAAGACCCGCAAGGGCCTCGATGACGACCACCTGACCTACCTCGACGCGGGGCGGATCGCGCAGGAGTCCGGCATCGCAGCGATCGCACTGCACGGACGGACCGTCGCGCAGGCCTACTCCGGCCAGGCCGACTGGGAAGCGATCGCGAACCTCGTCGACCACGTCGACATCCCGGTCCTCGGCAACGGCGACATCTGGGAAGCGGCCGACGCCCTCCGCATGGTCGAACAGACCGGGGTCGCGGGCGTGGTGGTCGGGCGTGGCTGCCTCGGACGGCCCTGGCTGTTCCGTGACCTCGCCGCAGCGTTCGGCGGGAAGGCCGTGACCACGCTGCCGACCCTCGGTGACGTCCGGATCATGATGCGCCGCCACGCCGAGCTGCTGTGCGAGCACATGGGGGAGGAGCGCGGCTGCAAGGAGTTCCGCAAGCACATCGCGTGGTACCTCAAGGGCTTCCGGGCGGGCGGGGAGCTGCGCCGGTCGCTCGGCCTCGTGGACTCGCTCGCGACCCTCGACAACCTGCTCGACGAGCTCGACCCGACCGAGCCGTTCCCCGTCGGCGAGCTCGGTGCGCCCCGGGGCCGGCAGGGCGCTCCGCGCAACAAGGTGGTCCTTCCGGAGGGCTGGCTGGACGACACCGACGGCCTCGACGAGGGGGGCGGAACACTACTGGAAGAGGTCAGCGAGACCACTGGCGGGTGACCCGGAACACCCTGTTGATGTGATCTAGGGATTATTGAACCGGCAATTACCTATGCTTCACTCGATTGATACGCCTGACCCGGCAACGAGTCAGGCGTCGTCATGTCCGCAACAGCAAAGGATCAGCGCGTGGCAAACAGCCACAAGCGGGAAACCGCGCGACGCAAGCCCCGAGCCGCAGCATTTGCCGGCTCGCTGGCCGTTCTGGCGACTGGAGCAGTCGTCACCGCTGGAGTACTCGGAAGCTCCCCGACGCCCGACAACAACGATGTCGTTGCCGTGGACCGCACGATCGCCACCAACTCGGTGAGCGCGGTCCGTGAGCTCCCCGTCCTTTCCCGTGACAGCGCGCGTGGAGACGCAGCCTCGAGCCGACTGGCCCGGCTGCTCAGCGCCGACGCCGTCGCCAAGGCCATCAAGAACGCAGACACCCGCCGCTGGACGACCGCCCCGCTGAACCTCTGGGCGCGGCCGGACAAGAAGGCCAAGAACGTCGGCGAGCTGGACGAGGGCGAGAAGGTCCTCCTCACGGGCCGCAAGTACGGCGGTCGCTCCGAGATCGTGCTCGACGGCAAGGCTCGCTGGGTCACCTCCGGCTACTTCAGCAAGGAGAAGCCCCCGACGTTGACGGGCGACTGCACCAACGGCACCTCGGTGCCCGCCGGCGTCAGCCCGAACATCAAGAAGGTCCACGCGGCTGTCTGCGCGAACTTCCCCGACATCGGCACCTACGGCACCTTCCGTGGCGACGGTGAGCACTCGCAGGGCCTCGCCGTCGACATCATGGTGTCGGGCGCGCGTGGCCAGGCGGTCGCCGACTTCGTGCGTGACAACTACGCCGCCCTGGGCGTCAACTACATCATCTACTCGCAGCGGATCTGGTCGGTCGACCGGTCCGGCGAGGGCTGGCGCGGGATGTCGGATCGTGGATCGGCAACGGCGAACCACTACGACCACGTGCACGTGACCGTCTACTGAGGTCACTGAGAACTCGCTTCACCATGAAGGTCCGGACCGTGGTCCGGGCCTTCATGCGTTGCAGGGGCTAGTCTCCGCCACGTGGACGAGGTCGAGCAGCGGTACGACGCGCAGGCGCGGGAGCGCATCGTGCCCGAGCCGCCCAAGCGGGTCGAGGCGCCGGAGCGACTGGCGTTCGAGCGGGACCGGGCCCGGGTCGTGCACGCCGCGTCGTTCCGGCGGCTGGCGGCGAAGACCCAGGTCGTCGGACCGCAGAGCGACGACTTCGTCCGCAACCGGCTGACGCACAGCCTCGAGGTCGCGCAGATCGCGCGGGACCTGTCGCGGGCCCTCGGCACCCATCCCGACATCACCGAGACCGCGGCCCTGGCCCACGACCTCGGGCATCCGCCGTTCGGGCACAACGGCGAGCGGGCGCTGGCCGCGCTGGCCGCCGACTGCGGCGGCTTCGAGGGCAATGCCCAGACGCTGCGCCTGTTGACCCGGCTCGAGGCGAAGACCGCCGACGCGGCGGGGGAGTCGGTCGGGCTGAACCTCACGCGCGCGACGCTCGACGCCTGCACCAAGTACCCCTGGGGCGTCGCCGACGCCCCGACGAGCGCCGCCGGCAAGTTCGGCGTGTACGACGACGACCGGCCCGCCTTCGACTGGGCGCGGGCCGCGGCGCCGGCCGGCCGGCGCTGCGTCGAAGCACAGGTGATGGATCTCGCCGACGACGTGGCCTACTCGGTCCACGACGTCGAGGACGGCACCGTCGCCGGCAAGCTCGACCTGACCCGGATCGACACGACGGCCGTCTGGCCGACCGTGCGCTCGTGGTACCTCCCGGATGCGACCGACGACCGGCTCGACCAGGTGCTCCTGGGCCTGCAGGCGGTCGGGAGCTGGCCGCAGGCGTCGTACGACGGCCGACGGGGGAGCCTTGCCGCGCTGAAGAACCTGACCAGCGACCTGATCGGACGCTTCTGTGGCGCCGTGCAGCAGGCCACGTTCGCGGCGTCCGAGGGCCCGTTCGTCCGCTACGCCGCCGACCTCGTCGTCCCGGAGGACACCTGGCTCGAGATCAGCGTGCTCAAGGGGATCGCCGCGCACTACGTCATGCAGGACGCCACCAGGATGGCCCTCCAGGTGCGGCAGCGGGAGCTGCTCACCGAGCTCGTCGCGAGGCTGCTCGAGCGGGACGGCGCCGACCTGGACGAGACGTTCGCCAGCGACTGGGCCGGCGCGGCCGACGACGCCGCCCGGATCCGGGTCGTGATCGACCAGGTCGCGTCCCTCACCGACGCCAGTGCCGTCGCCTGGCACCACCGCCTCGTCAAGGTCGTCCAGTAGGTCGAAAAACAGCCGACCGGCCGGAGCCTGGGGGCTCCGGCCGGTCGGATTGCCGACAAATGATGTGCCGAGAAGGGTGACCCGTCAGGGTCGGTGGCCGAGGATCAGCCGGTGACCGGGACGTGCGACTCGATCGGGGTCGGGCTGGGCGCGTCGCTCGGGTCGGTCGGCCCGCCGTCGTCGGTGACCAGGCCACAGGTGGCCGAGGCAACCGTCAGCTCGAGCTGGTCGAGCAGGTTGACGTAGATGGCGTCGACGGTGAAGGTGCCGTCGGCGTTCTTGGTCTGCCGGTTGACCGTCACCTCGACGACGCCGGGGATGGCGACCGAGGAGTTCGGCGTGTTGGTGTCGATCAGCGAACCGACCAGGCCGTTGGTGCCCTCGATGACGGTGTTGCCCGTCTGGCCGTTGCAGGACGCGGTGACCGCGTCAGCACCGAGGAGGTTTCCGGTGGTGGCGAAGTCGCAGAGATCTCCGAGCTGGCCCGAGGTGACCTCGGACAGGTCCAGCGCGGTGAGCAGGCTGAGGTCGATGGCCGGGTTCAGCGCCTCGACCACGGGACCGAGGAGATCCGGCAACAGGTTGCCGTTGGGCCCGGTCAGTGCGCCGGTCAGCTGGTCAACGGGAATCTGGTCGAGCACGTCGCACAGCGGCGCGAGCTGCTCACCGAGCGTGTCCAGCGCGGCCAGCGGGCCCTCGAGCAGCACGACGTCCAGGTTGGCGACGCTGGCCTCGGCCTTGCCGTTCTCGGCGGAGGCGTTGACCAGTCCGGCGTCGAGCAGCGGGGCGACCGGCAGGTCGATGAGCGAGTCGGTCACCAGCGTGCCGTCGGTCGACTCGACGAACGGGGTCGGGGGGATGGCTGCGTTGCCGGCCAGGTTCAGCTCGAGGCCGAACGCCGAGGACGGCGTTCCGGCAGCAACGGCCGTGCCGCCACCGCCGAGCAGGGCGAGCGAGGCGCCTCCGCCGACCAGCACGAGGGCGCTGGCCACTGAGGCCAGGGTCCGTGTCTTCTTCATGGGGATTCCCTTCATCTTCATCATTTGTAGGCAGTTCGTGGTGGAGCGGGTTGGGTCACGCCTTGTCGACGATCACCGGGGTGCCTGTCGGGACGGTTCGGAGCAGGGCCAGGGCTTCATCGGGCACCCGCACGCATCCGTGGCTGACGGCCTTGCCGAAGACGGACGAATTGGTCCATCCGTGCAGGGCCACCGTGCCGGGTCCGCCGCCGTAGGAGTCGAGCGTCGCGCTGTGGCTGCCGAGCGGCAGGATCACCGGCGAGAACGGCTGCTTGTCGTCGATGATCTGGCCGAGGACGAAGGTGCGGCCGGTGGGCGTCGGCGTCGCCTCGGCGCCGATGGCCACCGGCCAGGCGTCGACCAGGTCGTTGTCCTCGTAGACCTCGAGCGAACGGTCGCCGAGGTGCACCTTGATCAGGAAGCGGCTGTGGGCCTCGGCCAGCTCCGAGGAGCGGAGCCATCCGGTCGAGTCGTTCGGCTTCGACGGCAACAACACCTGCACCCAGTCGCGGTTGCGGGTGATGACCGGAAGCCACGTGTCGCCGAACTGGCGTGGGCCGATCTTCGCGAACGGCTTGCCGTCCGGGGCGTCGTACAGGGCCACGACGCGCTTGGGATGGACGACGGTCCCCTTGGGGATGCCCTGCGGACGCGGGTCCTTCGGAGCGGCCTTGATCGTGGTCTTCGTGGAGCTGAGCGGAAGCTTCTTCAGGTCGACCTGCGCCACCGGTGCCGCACTGGGCTTCTTGGACGGCGACGACTCGTCGTCCCGGCCGAAGGCGAGGTACGCCGAGATCACGAGGACGACGACGATCAACGGAACTGGCCAGGACGCGCCAGAGCGCGCAGGCGACTGCCCCATCGTCGGTCCCTCCCCGATTGTTCATCCCACAACCCCTACTCGCGGTTCCCTTCCCCCAGGGACAACGAGCAATGTGCGACCGAGGTCACGCTCGGGAGAATAGCCGAACCTTCACTGGTCCGGGGGACGTACCTGTGGATGGACGTCACGGGCTCCACCGCCCGTCAGTAGGATCGCCCCATGGTGGGACGGATCCGTGACGAGGACATCGCCGCGGTCCGTGAACGGGCGCGGATCGACGAAGTGGTGTCCTCCTACGTCACCCTGCGCAACGCGGGCGGCGGGTCGCAGAAGGGACTGTGTCCGTTCCACGACGAGAAGTCCCCGTCCTTCCACGTCACGCCCAGCCGGAACTTCTTCCACTGCTTCGGCTGCCAGGAGGGAGGCGACGTCTTCACGTTCCTGATGAAGATCGACGGCCTCAGCTTCAGCGAGGCCGTCGAGCGGATGGCGGACAAGTACGGCGTCCAGCTCCGCCGCGACGACTCGGGAACCGATGACCGGCCCAAGGGACCGCAGCGTCGTCGCCTGATCGAGGCCCATGCCGTGGCCGCGGAGTTCTACGCCGAGCAGCTCGCCACCCCGGAAGCGATCGCTGCTCGTCAGTTCCTGGACCAGCGTGGCTTCGACCAGGCCTCGGCCCTCACCTTCGGCGTCGGCTTCGCGCCGCGTGACGGCGAGGCGTTGTGGCGACACCTCAGCGGGCGCAAGTTCACCGCCGAGGAGGTGATCGCCGCAGGGCTGGTCGCGATGGGGCGCTCGCTCTACGACAAGTTCCGCGGCCGGTTGTTGTGGCCCATCCGCGAATCGACCGGCGACACCATCGGCTTCGGTGCTCGCCGGATCTTCGAGGACGACCGGATCGAGGCGAAGTACCTCAACACCGGCGAGACGGCGATCTACAAGAAGAGCCACGTGCTCTACGGCATCGACCTCGCCCGTCGCGAGATCGCCCGCACGTCCCAGGCCGTGATCGTCGAGGGCTACACCGACGTGATGGCCTGCCACCTCGCCGGCGTCGGCACCGCCGTCGCCACCTGCGGCACGGCGTTCGGTGACGACCACGCCCGCGTCCTGCGCCGCTTCCTCGATGACCACGAGCAGTTCCGCAGCGAGGTCGTGTTCACGTTCGACGGGGACGAGGCCGGCCAGAAGGCCGCGCTGAAGACGTTCGCCGGTGACCAGCGCTTCGTGTCCCAGACGTACGTCGCGGTGGCGCCCGAGGGCATGGATCCCTGTGACCTCCGGATCAAGCACGGTGATGCCGCCGTCCGCGAGCTGATCGCGACGCGCCGCCCGCTGTACCGCTTCGTCCTCGAGAACGTCGTCAGCCGCTACGACCTGGACCGCGCAGACGGCCGGGTCGACGCCGTCCGCGCAGCCGCCAAGCTGGTGGCCTCCGTCCGGGACCAGTCGAAGGTCACCGCGTTCGCGCAGGAGGTGTCGCGGATGATCGGGTCCGAGGTCGACACCAACCGGGTCCTGGCCGAAGTGCGTCGTGCCGCCGCCCGCGGGCCCGAGCCCACCGCGCCCCGCGAACGCAGCGGTGTCCAGCCGACGCCCGAGCCGACACCGCCGCCCCGCGCCGCGTACCCGGACCTTCGCGACCCCCGGTTCAACATCGAGCGGGAGACCCTCAAGCTGGTGCTGCAGCACCCGATCGCGATCGGTCGTACGACGGCCGACATCGGCGCCAACGACTTCAGCCACCCGACGTACCGCGCGGTGTGGGAGCTCATCGCCGGTGCCGGTGGCACCGTCGCTGGACAGGGCGATCCGGCATGGGTGACGCACATCCGCGAGGCAACCGTCGACCCGGCGGTGTCGTCGGCCGTGAGTGCGCTCGCTGTGGAGCCGATTCCCGCGACCCGTGAGGTCGATGCGGGCTACGTCGCCCACCACGTGCACCGGTTGCAGGAGCTCACCGCGCTGCGCCGCATCGATGAGGTCAAGAGCCGCCTCCAGCGCACGAACCCGGTGGACCAGGCGGCCGAGTACAACAAGATGTTCGGCGAGCTGGCGGCCCTCGAGCAGCACCGCCGGATGCTGCGCGAGAAGATCGTGAGCGCCGGCGCGTGAGGTTCCCGCCCCTGCCGCCGTTGCGGTCGCACCGGCCCTCGATCGAGGTCGGTGCGGGGGAGCGGCTGCTGGCCTGGGCTGCGGTGCCCCATCCGTTGCCCGGCGGGCCGACAGCCGTCGGTGGCACCCGCGACGCCCTCTACCTGCCCGGGCGGTTGCCCTGGGAACAGGTCGCGAGCGCCGACTGGGACCAGCAGGAGTCGACCCTGCGCGTGGTGGAGGTGGGCCGGTTCGGTCAACCGAGTCCCGTGCACGTCGTACGACTGGACGACGCCGGGCGGCTCCTCCAGCTCGTGCGGGAGCGGGTCACGGCGAGCATCGCCGTCCAGCGCCACGTCCCGGTCGAGGGTCGCAAGTCGGTCCGGGTCCTCGCTCGCCGGGCTCCTGGCGCCCGTGGGGACCTGGCCTGGTTCGTCGAGTACGACGAAGGGCTGGACCCGTCCGACCCGCGGGTGGACGCCGTCGTACAGGAGGCCCTGGCCGCTGCGCGCAGCGACGTGGGCCACTGACGCGGTCTCGATTTCTGGCGCGGGCAGGGGCTTGC
>NZ_JBMCZA010000143.1:0-13730 GCF_048654705.1 Nocardioides sp. CPCC 206348 | reverse complement strand
GCGCGCAGATGTGATCCCCCGTAGCTCAACTGGCAGAGCATGCGACTGTTAATCGCAGGGTTATTGGTTCGAGTCCAATCGGGGGAGCCAGGGAACCCGTCGGCACGTGGTGTCGGCGGGTTTCGTCGTCCTGCGGTCGCGGTATGACACGCCTGCTGATGGCTGATACTGACGTCATCCACAAAGATGATAAAGTTAGTGCAGATTCAGTCGGAGTGCGTCTCGGAGGCGCGGAACCAGGGAGTGCGCGCGCGTGGAGACGTCGATCGTGAAGGCGTGGATCAGGGTCGTCGGCGTCGCTCTCGCTGTTGCGCTCGTCGGCAGCCTCGTGGTCGTGGCGCTCACTCACTCCCCGGGCAACGGTGCCCGCAAGGACCGGGCCGCCGAGCCCGTCGTGGAGGGGCCGGTGGCCACGGCCGCGGTTGCCGAGGGGTCCGCTCTCCCCGCGAAGCTTCCTCGTCAGCCGAATGTCGTGCTGGTCATGGCCGACGACATGCGGGTCGATGACCTGGCGTTCGCCCCCAACCTGCGCAAGCTGATCGCCGACCACGGCGTCACCTTCGAGAACTCGTTCGCGCCGTTCCCACTGTGCTGCCCGAGTCGCGCGTCCTTCCTGACGGGGCAGTACGCGCACAACCACAAGGTCTACTGGCACGACCCGCCGTACGGGTACGGCGCCTTCGACGACTCGAGGACGATCGCCACCTCGCTGAAGGCCGCCGGGTACCGCACGGGGTACCTGGGCAAGTACCTCAACCGCTACGGGCTCGCCAGCTCGAAGGTGACCGGCGAGCCGTCGCTCACGTACGTCCCCAACGGCTGGGACGACTGGCGTGCGGCGGTCGAACCGCCGGCCGACTCCGAGGTGCACGGCCAGACCTACGACTACATGGACACCCCGTTCAACGTGAACGGCACGATCGACAACGACTACCGCGGCGTCTACCAGAGCGACGTCATCGGCGACATGTCCGTCGACATGGCCCGCAAGTTCGCCAGGAAGAAGGACCCGTTCTTCTTCTACGTCAACTACGTCGCCCCGCATCACGGTGGACCGAACGCGGCCGACGAGCCGAAGGACGTGCGCGACGAGGACGGTCACGAGGTCAACGTCGTGACGCCCGGTGTCCCGGACTGGGTGCGCGGCAAGTTCGACGACCGGATCGACCGGGCGTCGGGCGTCGCGGCCACCGGTGAGCAGATCGAGACGGACTTCAGCGACAAGCCGCCCGCCCTCCGCCAGCGGATCCAGCCGTTGGGCGACGAGGCGAAGGACGCCCTCCGGTTCGCCACGCGGCGCCGCGCGGAGGCCGTCTACGTGATGGACCGCAACATCGCTCGCCTGGTGGCCGAGCTCCAGCGGTCCGGTGAGTGGGAGAACACCGTCTTCGCCTTCACCTCTGACAACGGGTTGATCCTCGGCGAGCACGGTCTCGGCATGACCAAGGTGCGCGCCCACGAGCCGTCCCTGCGGGTTCCGATGCTGGTCACCGGTCCCGGGCTCCGCACCAAGCAGAAGCGGTACGACCCGATCTCGACGGTGGACCTGACCGCGACGATCCTCGACCTGGCGGACGCGAGGCCCCCGCACCGGCCGGACGGCGTGAGTCGGGTCCGGACGCTGGTGAAGGGTGACCAGGGCTGGACGGCTCCCGTCGTGACCGAGGCGGTCTTCACCTCCCGCGGCCACGACCCGGCCTTCACCGACCTGCGCAGCACGATCGGCATCCGGGTCAGTCGGTACTCCTACACACGCTACAACGACGGGAACACCGAGCTCTACGACCTCGTCGATGACCCGCGCGAGGACCGAAATGTCGCCGGCGATCCCGAGTACGCCGAGGTGCAGGCCGCTCTGGATGAGCTGTGGCCGCGCATCAAGGACTGCCGAGGGAGGGCCTGCGCGCCGGACCTGGCGCCGCTCCTGGCGGCCGACCCGCGGAAGAACGCCGCGAACACCACGACGTACTGGGACGAGATCCTCGCCGCCTACGGCTGGGAGTAGCTCAGCTCGATGACGTGGCGTCGTCCTGGGAGGACGGTTCGCCCTCGTCCTGCTGGGGCGCGGTGCCCGGCGGCAGCTGGTCGGTCCCGGGCTGCGGCATGATCTGGCCGCCACCCGGGCCACCCGGGCCACCAGGGCCGGGGAAGTCGCCGCGGCCCGGACGTTCGATCCGTTCCTGGCGGTCGGGGCCGTCCTGGTCGTGGCCGAAGGCGAGCGAGCCGAGCACCCCGGCTCCGGCGCCGAGGATGACCGACGCGAGGGCGACGGCGAGCACCGCCCGGAACTGGAACGCGCGATCTCGCCAGCGCACTTTCGGGGGCGCCGCCGGTGCCGCCGGTGCCGGGGGAGCCAGGGGTGCCGACGGTTCCGGGGGTGGTGCGATCGGTGCGGGATCGGGCGTCGGGTCCGGCTGGCCGGGCGTGTTGTCGTTGTCCATGCACTCACCGTGGGCGTCGCTGCTGTGCGCCGACTGTGACCGCCCGATGAGGGAGCGATGCAATCCTTGCGGATCGCACAAGACCCTCACAGGAAAGACACAGGCTGGTGGCACAGTCTGGTGCCATGACCGAGACCGCCACCCGCCCCGACGGCACCCCGCTGCGTGCCCTGGTCGTCGATGACGAGATCAACATCGCCGAGCTCGTGGCGATGGCGTTGCGGTACGAGGGCTGGGCCGTCGAGACCGCGCACACCGGTGGCGAGGCCGTGGCGGCCGTGCGTGGACATAGCCCCGACGTCGTCGTGCTCGACATGATGCTGCCGGACTTCGACGGCATGGAGGTGCTGCGCCGGATCCGGGCGGACGACCCGTCGGTGCCGGTGCTGTTCCTGACCGCGCGCGACGCCGTCGAGGACCGTGTGGCGGGGCTGACCGCCGGCGGCGACGACTACGTCACCAAGCCGTTCTCGCTCGAGGAGCTGGTGGCGCGCCTGCGCGCGCTGGTCCGACGGGCCGGTGCGGCCGTCGAACAGGACCGATCGACGCTGGTCGTCGGCGACCTGCTGATGGACGAGGACAGCCGCGAGGTCACCCGCGGCGGTGAACAGATCGCTCTGACGGCGACCGAGTTCGAGCTGCTGCGCTACCTGATGCGCAACCCGCGCCGGGTGCTGAGCAAGGCGCAGATCCTCGATCGCGTCTGGAACTACGACTTCGGCGGTCAGGCCAACGTCGTCGAGCTCTACATCTCGTACCTGCGCAAGAAGATCGACGCCGGTCGCGAACCGATGATCCACACCATGCGTGGTGCCGGCTACGTCCTGAAGCCGGCGGCCTGACCGTGCCCCCTCGACTGCCGCTGCCGCTGCCGCGCTCGCTCACGTCGCGGCTCGTCGTCACGGCGGTTGCGCTGGTGGCCGTGGTCTCGCTGCTGATCGGAACCGTCACCACCCTCGGCATGCGGGCCTGGCAGACCGACCGCCTGGACGGCGACGTGCGTGCTGCGCTGATGCGGGTCAGCCGGGTGCAGGACAACTTCCCGCCACCGGGACCGGTCGGGGGTGTCCCGGGCCCTGGTGGCGGGTTCCGTGAAGTCGACCTGGTGGCCGCCACCTTCACGGCGGCAGGTGACCAGTCGGGCTCCGTGACCCTGGATCGCGCGGGTGGGCGGGTGAGCGTGGTGGCTCTCGACGACGACGCCCTGGACGCCCTCGAGGAAGCGACGAGCGGGGGACCGCGGACGGTCGACGTGCCCGGTGTCGGTCGCTACCGGGTGCATGCCGCGAGGGACGGCGACGGCACGACGGTCGTGGTCGGCCTGCCCACCGACGACGTGGACGAGGCGACGATGTCCCTGGTGCGGTGGGAGCTCGTGCTCACCCTGCTCGGCATCCTCGCCGCCGCCCTCGCCGGTTCTGCCGTCGTACGACGTCAGCTGCGCCCGTTGCGCGAGGTGGCCGCCACGGCGCACGCCGTCGCGGAGCTGCCGCTCGACTCGGGCGACATCGGGATCACCGAGCGGGTGCCCGAGCACCTCACCGACGTCCGCACCGAAGCCGGCCAGGTGGGGGCAGCCCTCAACCAGTTGCTCGCCCACGTCGAGTCGTCGCTCTCCGCGCGGCATCGCAGTGAACAACAGGTCCGCCAGTTCGTCGCGGACGCATCGCACGAGCTGCGGACCCCGCTGACCACGATCGCCGGGTACACCGAGCTGGCCCGTCGCCGCGGCGACGCGGAGACCTCGACGATGGCGCTGGGGAAGGTCGAGGAGGAGGCGGGCCGGATGACCGCGCTGGTCGAGGACCTGCTGCTGCTCGCCCGCCTCGACGCCGGCCGCCCCCTGGCGTCCGACCCGGTCGACCTGACCCGCCTGCTCCTCGAGGCCGTCGACGACGCTCGTGTGGTCGCGCCCGATCACCGCTGGAGGATCGTGCTCCCGGACGACGGAGAGCCGATCGAGGTGACCGGCGACGGACACCGGTTGCACCAGGTCGTGACCAACCTGCTCGCGAACGCCCGCAAGTACACCCCGCCAGGGACGACGGTCACCGTGACCGCACGACCGGAAGGGTTCGACGTGCACGACGACGGTCCGGGCTTTCCGCCCGACCTCGCCGCCACGGCGTTCGAACGCTTCACGCGGGGGGACGCGTCGCGGCACCGTTCCGACGGCATCGGCCTCGGACTGGCGCTCGTGCAGGCGATCGTGGCCGCGCACGGGGGGAGCGTCGCCCTGTCCAGTGCACCCGGTGACACCCGCATCACGGTCGTGATCGGCTCACAGGCTCCCCACAGTCGCACCTGACGGATCGCACAGACCGGCCCGACAGGGTCGGGCTCGTGAAACGACTGCTCCAGCACGTGCGCCCACCGTGGCGCCGCCCCCGCCGACTCGTGCTCGTCCTCGTCGCCCTGGTCCTGCTCTCGGGCGCGGCAGGAGCCTGGCTGCTCCTGCGCGACGATGCGCCGGCAGCGGCGGCGTCGACCACGGCGACAGTGGCGACGCAGACGTTCAAGGAGACCGTCACCGCCAGCGGGACGGTGGCCGCTGCGACGACCGCCGATCTCGCGTTCCCCGTCAGCGGGACCGTCACGGACGTCTTCGTCCAGCCGGGGGACAAGGTCCGCAAGGGGCAGAAGCTGGCCGCGATCGACGACACCGTCCTGCGGGCCGAGCTCGCGGCTGCCCAGAGTTCTCTCGACGCCGCGCAGGCGGCACAGTCCGAGCATCTCTCCGACGGTTCCTCCGTCGAGCAGACGGCGGCTGACGAGGCTGCCGTGGTGGCAGCCGAGTCGAGCCTGGCCCAGGCCGAGGAGGCCGTCGACGATGCGGTCCTGCGCTCGACGACGGCGGGCACCGTGACGGCCGTCGGCCTCGAGGTCGACGACACGGTCGGCACGGGCGGTGCCGGTGGCAACGCCGACACGTCGACCGACACCTCCACGGGCACATCCACGGGCACCATCACCGTGGTCTCGACCGGTCGCTTCGTGGTCGAGGCGTCGGTGGCGAGCGGCGACGTCGAGAAGGTCACCCAGGGCCTCCAGGCCGAGGTGACGGTCAGCGGCATCGACGGCACGGTCTACGGCACCGTGCAGGAGGTGGGCCTCGTGGCGGAGACCGATTCGAACGGTGCCGCGGTCTTCCCGGTGACCATCGCGATCACTGACGAGCGCGACGACCTGTTCGCTGGTACGTCGGCCGACCTCGCGATCATCGTCAGCCAGCGCGCCGACGTCCTGAGCGTGGACAGCCGGGCCGTGCAGAACGACGGCGACACGACGTACGTCGACAAGGTCACCGACGCGGCGACCGGCGCCTCCACGCGGACCGAGATCGAGATCGGTGAGACGAACGGCATGGCGACCGAGGTCGTCTCCGGGCTCGTCGCCGGCGACGTCGTCGTGGTTCCCGGCTTCGCCGGGCCGGGCGGTGGCGGTGGGAACCAGGAGATGCAGGACATGATGCGCGAGCGGATCGAGCAGGGCGGCCAGCTGCCGCCCGGCGGCTTCATCCAGGGCCCGGGCGGCGCCCAGTGAGTGCGCTGATCGCGCTCGACGGCGTGCGCAAGACCTATCGATCGGGATCGGTCGAGTTCGAGGCGCTGCGGGGCATCGACATCGCCGTCCAGACGGGGGAGTACGTCGCCGTCATCGGTCCGTCCGGCTCCGGGAAGTCGACGCTGATGAACATCCTCGGCTGCCTCGACGTGCCGACGGAGGGCCACTACGTGCTGGCCGGTGACGACACGTCGCAGCTCGACGAGGCGGCCCTGGCCGCGATCCGCAATCGACGGATCGGCTTCGTGTTCCAGCAGTTCCACCTGCTCGCGTCGATGCCGGCGTGGCGCAACGTGGAGCTCCCGCTGATCTACGCAGGCGTTTCGCGTGCCGAACGACGCGAGCGCGCGGAGGCCGCGCTGGCCCGGGTCGGACTCGCCGACCGGCTGGCCAACCGACCCGGCGAGCTGTCGGGCGGACAGCAGCAACGGGTTGCCGTTGCGCGGGCCCTCGTCACCGAACCCGACCTGCTGCTCGCCGACGAGCCGACCGGCAACCTCGACTCCGCCTCCTCCCGGGACGTGCTCGCGCTGTTCGACGAGCTCCACGACGCGGGCCGCACGATCGTGCTGATCACCCACGAGCCGGATGTCGCGGCTCGTGCCGGTCGCAACCTGGTCATCGACGACGGACTGATCACCAGCGACCGCGCGATGTCGACGGTCCGTGGAGTGGGACTCCGATGAGCTGGTGGGAGACCGTTCGGTCCGGCCTGGCCGCGATCCGGGCGCACCGGCTGCGCTCGGCCCTCACCGTCCTCGGCATCGTCATCGGCATCTCGTCGGTGATCCTCACCGTCGGCCTGGGGCAGGGTGCGCAACGCGAGGTCGAGGACCAGATCGATGCGCTCGGGTCCAACCTCCTCATCGTGTCCCCGGGCAGCAGCACCAGCAGCTCCGGCATGCGCGGCGGCTTCGGCTCGGCCTCGACGCTCACGTTCGCTGACGCCACGGCGATCGCCGATCCCGACGTCGTACCCGATGCAGCTGCGGTGGCGCCGGCGACCACGAGCTCCGTCGCGCTGGTCAACGGCACCACCAACTGGACGACCTCGCTGGTCGGTACGTCGACGGCCTGGCCCCGGGTACGCAGCAGGGAGCTCTCGGCGGGGCGGTTCTTCACGGCTGCCGAAGCCGAACAGGGCGCCGCTGTCGTCGTACTCGGGCCGGACACGGCATCGGAGCTCTTCGGGCGGCGGAGCCCGGTCGGTCAGCAGGTCACGGTCAACGGCACCCGGCTGACCGTGATTGGAGTGCTCACCTCGTCCGGTGCGTCGGCCAGCGGAAGCAGCGAGGACGACCTCGCGGTGGTCCCGGTGTCGACCTCCAGCCGACTGACCGGCAGCACGGCCGACACGGTGTCGACCATCTATGTCGAGGCGACCAACGAAGACGTGCTGTCGGCGGCCTACCAGGAAGTGCAGGCCCTGCTGGCCAACCGGCACGGCGTGACGACCGCGGACGCGGACTTCTCCATCGCCACCCAGGCGTCGCTGGTGGAGACGGCGAACGAGACCAACCGGACGTTCACGGTGCTGCTCGGTGGCGTGGCCGGCATCTCGCTGCTCGTCGGCGGGATCGGCGTCATGAACATCATGCTGGTCTCGGTCACCGAACGGGTGCGCGAGATCGGGCTGCGCAAGGCGCTGGGTGCGGCCCCGCGCGTGATCCGGCGCCAGTTCCTGGTCGAGGCGTCCCTGCTCGGACTGACCGGTGGCGTCGTCGGCGTCCTGATCGGTGTCGTCGGCGCCCAGGTGCTGCCGCGGTTCATCGACCAGGCCGTGGCGATCTCCGCGGTCGCGACGATCGCGGCCCTCGCCACCGCGCTGGCCCTGGGTGTCGGCTTCGGCGTCTACCCGGCGACACGGGCCGCACGGCTCACCCCCATCGACGCACTCCGCAGCGAGTGAACGTGACTCCCATGGCTGACCCCCGATACCCGCAGAAGAAAGCGACTCCCATGTCCCTGAGCTCCCCGGCCCTCCCGCTGCGCCCGATCGGCGTGATGGCGACGGGCGTCGCCCTGGCCGCCCTGCTCGCCGGCTGCGGCAGCGACGACGCCACCGATCCGGCGGCCGCCGTGACGTCCGGTGCCCCTGCAGGGGCACCCGCTGGAGGACCTGGCGGGATGCCCGGAACGTCCGGCGAGATCGCGGCCGTGAGCGGCGACACCCTCCAGGTGCGCAGCCAGATGGCTGGCCAGGTCGCTGTCACGGTCACCGACGCAACGACGGTCACCGACCAGGCGGCGGGCACGTTGGCCGACGTCGAGGCCGGCGTGTGTGTCGTCGTACGAAGTGCCGGGACGGGAGACGCGTCGGCGACGGAGACCGCTGCGCCGACCGAGGTCGACGCCGCGACTGTCGCGGTCGTGGCCGCGGGTGACGACGGCTGCACAGCGGGCGGGATGTTCGGCAGCAGACCGGGCGGCGGCGAGCGACCGACGGACCTGCCGAGTGACCTGCCGACCGACCGTCCCTCGGGCATGCCGGACGGAGCCCGGATGGGCGGATTCGGAGCCAGCGGTGAGGTGACGTCGGTGACCGCCACAGGATTCGTCGTCAAGGGGAACGACGGTGATGTGACGGTGACGGTCGGGAGCGACACGACGTACACGAAGCAGGTCGACGCGGACGCGACAGCACTGACGGTGGGGCGCTGCGTCCGCGTGGACGGTGACGCCGACGACGCCGGTGCGGTGACCGCCAGGACGATCCAGGTCAGTGACGCGGTGAACGACCAGTGCGGGCGCTGATCCGGGCCCGCCGCGTGGCGCTGCCGCTGGCAGCGCTGGCCCTGGCGGGCACAGGAATTGCTGCGTACGGCGCCGTGGCCGACGAAGCGCCGCAGTACCGCACCGTCGCGGCCAGCGTCGGCGACGTCGACCAGGTGCTCAGCCTGGCCGGGGTGATCGAGTCGAGTGGCCGGTCCGACCTGGCCTTCGGCGCGAACGGAACCGTCGCCAGGGTGCCGGTCGCGCAGGGCGACCCGGTCGACAAGGGCGACGTCATCGCTGTGCTCGACCGGGCGGCACTCCGGGCAGCGGTCGATCGGGCGAAGTCCGATCTCGCAAAGGCGAAGGCACAGCTTGCCGAGGACCGTGACGCGCAGGCTTCCGCGGTGTCGACGGCGGCGACGTCCACCACCGACACGTCCTCGGTACCGACTCCGGCAGCCAGGTCGTCAGCAGAGCCGACGAAGGACACCGGTTCGGGCAGCCCCGGGAACGCCGCCCTGCTCGCCCGGTTGGCCGCCCAGCAGGACGCGGTGATCGCCGCCCAGAAGTCAGCGAGCGCTGCCCTCGCGACGGGCGCCGAGGCGCTGACCACGCAGCAGCAGGCGTGCGCGGCGAGCGACACGCCCGCCGAACCGACGGGCACGCCGACGGAGGATGCGAGCGACGACGCGTCCGAGGACCCGGGTACGTCGAGCGGAGTCAGCGATGAATGCCAGGCGTCTCTGGCGGCGGTGCAGTCGGCGCAGGCCGCGACCGCGTCCGCGCAGGCCGTGCTCCAGACCGCGCTCGAGACCCTCGGCGCGACGTTGACGGCCGCTCTCGGGACGGTGGAGGAGCCCGACCAGGACGGCGCCGATGACACTGCCGATGACAGTGGCGACGACAGTGGCGACGACAAGGCCGACACGGGCGCTGCTGCTCCCGGTGCCGGGGACACCACCGGCTCGCCGGACGGCCAGGCCGCCCGAACCGTGACGGCCGCGACCCTGGCGCAGGACCAGGCGTCGATCGACCGATCGGCAGCCGACCTGGCCTCGGCGCAGGCGAGCCTCCGTGCAGCCGTGGTCCGTGCACCCGCTGACGGCACGGTGTTGTCCCTCGCGGTCGCGCCCGGCGGATCGGTCTCGAGCGGCGACACCGTCGCGATCCTCGTCGCGCCCGGCCTGACCACGGTGTCCCTCGAGGTCACCGCCACCCAGGCCGCCCAGCTGAAGGCCGGCGCCGAGGTCGACGTCACGCCGGCCGGCGCCAGCGCGTCGCTGAAGGGTTCGATCAGCCGGGTCGAGAACGTCCCGGCCAGTTCGGATTCAGGGGAGGACCCGACGTACTCCGTCGAGGTGACTCTCGATGAGCGTGACCTCTCGCTGCCAGACGGCATTCGTGCCGCAGTGGCCGTGGTGGTGGGCAGCGCCGACGACGTCGTCACCGTGCCGGCCTCGGCCGTCGTCGACGGCGCCGTGACCGTGCTCGACGCAGGCCAGGCGCGGCGCACCCGCGTCACCACGGGCATCGTCGGCAGCACCGAGGTCGAGATCGTCGACGGGCTCGATGCCGGCGAGGAGGTCGTGCTGGCGGACCTCGGCGCCGACCTCCCGTCGGCCGACAACGAGGACCAGGGTGGTGACCGGATCGAGTTCGGCGGTCCGGGCGGGTTCTCGGGCGGCGGGCCGCCGAGAGGAGTCGTGCCCGGCCGTTGAACCACGCCTGCGGCACCATGGATCGCAAACCGCTGGCATCCGGCCGCAGTCTGGGTCACGCTGCGCTGGTGAGCACGTGGACGAGCGCCGTGTGGGGAACCGACGAGTTCCTTGCCGAGCTGTGCTCGTTCGTCGGTCCTGCCGTGGGCGTTCCCGACCGCATCGAGCGCCTGGCCGACCAGCCCTGGTCAGCGGTGTGGCGCGTCACGGCAGGCGGCACGACGTCGTACGCGAAGCAGAACTGTCCGGGCCAGGCCCATGAGGCGAGGATCGTCCAGGGCCTCGCGGAGGTCGCTCCCGAGTACGTCGCCCCGGTGCTCGCCGTCGACCCCGACCGCGACCTCCTGTTGACCGCTGACCTCGGCTCGACCTGGCGCGACCAGGGGCACACGGCCGACGTGGACCTGTGGTGTCGCGTGGTCGCTGACGCGGCCGCCCTGCAGCGTCGTGCGATCGCGAGGGCCGGCGGATGGGGCCTCACCGTGCTCGCCCCGGCGGACGCGACGACGTACGTCGCCAACGCGGTGGGTCGCCTGGCCGCGCTCGACGCCGGTGACCCCCGCAGGCTCGAACCCGCCATGGCGGCGCGGCTCCAGGCCCTGTTGCCCTCGGTCGAACGCTGGGCGGACCTGGTCGAGGAGGTGGACCTGCCGTTCACGCTCGTCCACAACGACCTGCACCATTCGAACGTGGTCCTGGCCGATGGCGCGACGCGGTTCTTCGACTTCGGCGACGCGGTGCTGAGCGAGCCCCTCGGCAACCTGCTGGTGCCCCTCGACACCGCGCGCGACGAGCTCCGTGCCCCACCCGACGACCCACGGCTCTGGCGGATTGCCGACGCGGCGCTCGAGGTGTGGAGTGACGTCGTCCCGGTCGCCGCGCTGCGGGCGGCGCTGCCCTCCGCGCTCCAGCTGGCGCGGCTCGCGCGCGTCGAGTCCTGGCGGCGGTGCGTGGCGACGATGACCGCCGACCAGCGAGCGGTCTGGGGATCGGCGCCGGCTGCGTGGCTGGGGACTCTGCTGGAGGCCGCGCCGGTCGGGACGACTCCGCGTGCGGGGGTCAGGGGATGAGGAGCCAGCGGCCCTTCGATCCGGTGCCGGATGCGGCCCTGTCATAGGCGTCTCCGGCGTCGGACAGGTGGGAGCGTCCAGCGATCCGGGTCTGGACGGCGCCGACGGCGGCGAGCGGCAGCAGTTCTGCGAGGGCGCGCCCGTTGGGTACGACCTGCACCGTACTGACCGTGACGCCACGTTCCGGCGTCGGCGACTGTCCCGGCTTGAAGCCCACGTAGCGGCCGCCGTCGCGCACCAGCGCGAGTGCAGGGGCATGCAGTGCCGCGGCATCGAGCACGGCGTCGTACGTCCCTGCCAACGCGGTGATCACCTCGCCGTTCGCCACCTGGTCCTCGGTGCCGGGGCGAACCAGCGACGTCACCGACCAGCCCTCACGTCGCGCGAGCTCGACCAACCACCCACCGATGGCGCCCGCCGCACCCGTGACCAGCAGGCTCCCGCGCTCTGGCCCGAGCAGGTCGAGCGACTGGCGCGCGGTCAGGGCGCTCAGCGGCACCGCCGCGGCGATCTCCAGGTCGAGCTGCTCAGGTACGACGGCCACCGCCGTGGCGGCCACGACGACCTCCTCCGCGTGGGCGCGGGCGGGCGCCGTGATGTCTGCATGGAGCCCTGCCACCCGGTCGCCGACAGCAAGTCCGTCGACTCCGGCGCCGACCTCGACCACAGTCCCGCTGAAGTCGAATCCGAGTCCCACCTGATCCGGAAGACCGAGCTCGACCGGGTGGGTCGACACGAACGCATCGAAGTAGGCGAACGCCGCGGCGGCCACGGCGACGCGGACCTGCTTCTCGGCGAGGTCGGGTTGGACGAGGTCGGCGAACTGCGGCCGATCCGAGCCGCGCTGGGCGATGAGTGCCTTCATGATTTCCTCCTGGTGTGGTTGTGCCACCAGTGTTGGAGAGTTACTCTCCGTTGGGAAGTAGGCACTTTGAAGTCGGCACCGCACCCGGAGGTACGTCGTGGCAACCCAGCAGGCCGAACACTCGTACAACGCGTTCAGCGCGCACTGCCCCAGCCGCCGGCTGCTGGACACGATCGGTGACAAGTGGGCCAGCCTGGTGATCGTCGCTCTCGGGCTGCAGGGACCGCTGCGCTACACCGAGCTCTCGAACCGGATCGCTGGCGTCAGCCAGAAGATGCTCACCCAGACGCTCCGCAACCTGGAGCGTGACGGACTGCTGACCCGCACCGTCACGCCGTCGGTCCCCGTTCGTACCGACTACGAGCTCACCCCGCTCGGTCAGTCGCTGATCGAGACGATCCGGCACCTCAAGGACTGGGCCGAGGAGCACATGGGAGAGGTCGACGACGCCCGTGCCTTGTACGACGCGCGTGACGCTACGCCCCGCGCGGTGCGTACATGATCACGGCGACCCCGGCGAGGCAGATCAAGGCGCCCACGACGTCGTACCGATCGGGCCGGAAGCCGTCCATTGCCATGCCCCAGGCGAGCGACCCGGCCACGAACACCCCGCCGTAGGCCGCCAGGATCCGGCCGAAATGGGCGTCGGGCTGGAGCGTGGCGACGAATCCGTAGAGGCCGAGGGCGATCACGCCGGCGCCGATCCAGATCCAGCCCTTGTGCTCCCGCACGCCTTGCCACACCAGCCAGGCGCCGCCGATCTCGGCGAGCGCGGCTGCGGCGAAGAGGGCCAGCGAGCGCAGGGTGTTCACGCCGCCATGGTTCCAGAGAACCTGCGGTGGAGTGAGGATGAGCCTTATGGTCAGGGCGTGGCACGGAAGCGGGAGACAGCCGTCAGCAAGCACTTGATGTGGTTGTTCGTCCAAGCCGTGTTCTTTGGGCCTGCGGTGTTTGGCGCTTCCACCTGGCGGGAGGCGAAGTACTCGTCATGGGGTTACTGGGCGTTCTCGATCTTCCTTGCCGTCTGGCTGAGCTATTGCATCGTGCGCAACGTCGTCCTGATGTGGCGTGCGCCGATGAGCGAAGCCCGCAAGTCGCACGTCGCCCCGCTGTTCGCGGTGGGGTTGCTGTTGGCCCTCCTTGGATCCGGACCTTTGCTGGAGGGGTCGGCCGCTGCCAAGCCGTCGGGGCTCGTGCTCGTGGTCGTCGCCCTGTTCGCGTTGGCCCTTGGAGTTCGCGAAGTGGTGCGCCTACGTGTGAGCAGGGATCACGTTCCGGAGCCACTGAATGCTTTGCAGGGCTGAAGAGCTTCGGTGGGGCTGAACAGCTTCGGTTGATGGGTGACAGATCAGTGTCG
>NZ_JBMCZA010000142.1:15263-17585 GCF_048654705.1 Nocardioides sp. CPCC 206348 | reverse complement strand
GTCACGACAGGCCTGGGCGAGCGTGGTCAGCACCTCCGCGTCGAGCGTCGGCCCGCCGGACCAGGGGAGCGCGTCGGTCTGCGTCTTGAGGGCATCCATCCGCCGGCGCAGGCGCGGCGGCATCAGGCCGATCACCTTGGTCAGCGCCTGCACGGCGGTGTCCTCGAAGCCGGGTACGCCGCCGCCGGCCGCCGAGCGGAGGCCGACCGCGATGGCGACCGCCTCGTCGTCCTCGAGCAGCAACGGAGCCATCGCGCCGCCCGCCCGCAGCTGGTAGCCGCCGGCCACCCCGCGCACCGCGTCGACGTCGTAGCCGAGGTCGCGCAGTCGCTCCACGTCGCGGCGCACGGTGCGCTCGCTGACCTCCAGCCGGTCGGCCAGGTCGCCACCGGCCCAGAACCGATGGGTCTGCAGCAGGGACAGCAGGCGGAGCATCCGGGCGCTCGTACTCATGTTCTCCAGACTAGTTCTGATTCAGGACAGAAACTGACCTAAAGGCTCCTTAGCGTTGTCGTCATGGAGATGAACCAGAGCAAGTTCCAGAACAGTGGCCCGGTGATCCGCACCGTCGGACTGACCCGCCACTTCACGCGAGGCAAGGACACGATCGAGGCCGTGCGCGGCCTCGACCTGGAGGTGGCGGCCGGCGAGCTGGTCGCCTTCCTCGGACCGAACGGCGCCGGCAAGTCGACGACGTTGCGGATGCTCACGACCCTGATCGCGCCGACCGAGGGCTCCGCGGAGGTCGCCGGCTTCGACGTCGTCCGCGACCGCGCCGCCGTCCGGCGCTCGATCGGGTACGTCGGCCAGGGCAATGCCGCGGGCCACCAGTTCCGCGGCCGCGACGAGGTGATGTGCCAGGCCCGCGCGCACGGCCTCTCGCGCCGCGACGCGCGCATCCGCACCGAGGAGCTGCTCGAGGCGTTCGACCTGACTGAGCACGCCGGCCGGCCGGTTGCCCAGCTGTCGGGCGGCCAGCGTCGTCGGCTCGACGTTGCGATCGGTCTGGTGCAGGAGCCGCCGATCCTGTTCCTCGACGAGCCGTCCACCGGCCTCGACCCGCAGAACCGGGCCAACCTGCAGGAGCAGGTGCGCCGGCTCAACGCCGACCTCGGCACCACGATCGTGCTGACGACGCACTACCTCGAGGAGGCCGACGCCCTTGCCGGCCGCGTGATCGTCATCGACCACGGCGAGGTGATCGCCGACGACACCGCCGGTGCTCTCAAGTCGGCCCTCGGGGACCTCGTCGCGATGGAGTTCGCCGACGTGCACGCCGCTCGGGCAGCAGCCGAGCGGGCCGACCGCATCGCCGGCGCGCAGATCACGGTCAACGGCACCCACGTCTCCGTGCGCGCCGCCTACGGCCGCGACGCGGCGCCCGGCCTGGTCGCCGACCTCGCCGCCGCCGGCACACCTGTCACCCGCCTCGAGGTCGCGGGCCCCACGCTCGACGACGTCTTCCTCAACCTCACCGGCCGCAGCCTGCGTGAGTCCCAGAACGAGAACGCCACGACCGCCACGACTGAAGGAGCGGCAGCATGACCATCGACATCGAAGCCCCCACGGCCACGGCGCCCGCCGTTCGTCGTACCCCTGTCCCGGCGAAGCCGGTCGGCCTGGTCGCCGACATCGTCAACGTCCTCGTCCGCGAGCTGCAGCCGGTGCTGCGCCAGCCCGTGTCCGTGCTGTTCGCGATGGTGCAGCCGCTGGTCTTCCTCGGCCTGTTCGCGCCGCTGCTGCCGGACACCGGCGACGGCTCGGCACTGCAGTGGTTCGTGCCCGGCATCGTGGCCATGACCGCGCTGATGAGCGCGTCGTTCACCGGAGCCAACCTGAGCGAGGAGATCATCAGCGGCTCCTTCGAGCGACTGCTCGTCTCGCCCGTCCGGCGCTCCGCCCTCATGGTCGGGAAGTCGCTGCGCGAGATGGTGCCGCTGGTCCTGCAGACCGTGATCATCGTGGCCGTCGTGACGCCGTTCAGCTTCGACCTGCACCTTCTCGGCGTGCTGACCGGCATCGTGGTGCTCGTCCCGTTCAGCGTCGGCCTCGGCGCGCTGAGCCTGGCGCTCGCCATCGCGGCGAAGGAGCAGGCGTGGGTGTTCTGGACCGTGCAGCAGACGGCGATCTTCCCGCTCCTGCTGCTCAGCGGAGTGCTGCTGCCGATCGACGGGGCGCCGGGCTGGTTGAAGACCGCCTCCGACCTCAACCCGATGAAGTACGTCGTCGACGCCGAGCGGCACCTGTTCGCCGGCTCGTTCCCGATGGACACCCTGGCAGCCGGCTTCGGTGCCTCGGTCCTGGTCGGTGCGTTCGGCCTGT
>NZ_JBMCZA010000142.1:14791-15213 GCF_048654705.1 Nocardioides sp. CPCC 206348 | reverse complement strand
CGGGTGGCTGCTGCGCGTCCGGCCTCAAGCACCTCGGCGTGGTTGAGCGGCTCGCCGCTCATGCCCGCAGCGAGGTTGGTGACCAGGCTGATGCCCAGGATCTCCATCCCTGCCTCGCGGGCGGCGATCGCCTCGAGCGTCGTACTCATGCCGACGAGGTGGCCGCCGAGGACGCCGGCCATCCGCACCTCGGCCGGGGTCTCGTAGTGCGGTCCGGGGAACTGGACGTAGACGCCCTCGTCGAGCGACGGCTCGATCTCGCGGCACATCTCGCGCAGGCGGCTGGAGTACAGGTCGGTCAGGTCCACGAAGTTGGCGCCGACGATGGGGGACTGGCCGGTCAGGTTGATGTGGTCGCTGATCAGCACCGGGGTGCCGGGCGTCCAGGTGGGCTTGAGGCCGCCACAGCCGTTGGTCAGCAC
>NZ_JBMCZA010000142.1:0-14740 GCF_048654705.1 Nocardioides sp. CPCC 206348 | reverse complement strand
CGGCCCTCGTAGTAGTGGGTGCGGCTGAGGAACACCAGCAGGTGCTGGTCGACGCCACCGTCGACGCCCGGCACGCGGATCGACCGGATCTTGCCGGAGTGGCCGGCGACGGCCGACGCGGCAAAGCCGGGCAGGTCGGTCACGTCGATCTCGGTGGTGTTCGCACCGCCCGACCCGTCGAGCGCGTCAGCGGCGGGCAACCACCCCGAGCCGAGCACGAGCGCGACGTCGTGGCGCGCCACGCCCGTCAGCTCGGCCAGGCGGGCGGCGGCCGCATCGGCCAGGGAGTACGGCGAGGTCGACTCGGTCACGGACGCGACTCTAGCCGTCACCAAGCGGCAGCGAGGAGTTCCGGGACGTACCCGTGGCGGACCCGCTGCGGGTGGTTGCCCACGGGCAGGTAGGCCACCTCCTCCATCGTGTCCGTGGAGAGCACTGCGACGGCGTCGTCGTCCGAGAGGGACACCCAACAGGTGTCGTTGAGGCCCTCGGTCGACCAGTACGGCTTGCCGTAGTGGTGGCCGGTGGTGGTCTCGTCGAAGTACGTCGCCTCGCCGGTCCCGGAGTCGATGAGCGCGGCGTAGTCGTCCATCGTTCCCGCGGCGCAGAGGGTCTCGCCGTCGGCGCTGATCGCCAGGCCGTGGTGGGCGGAGTCGTTGACGTACTGCTCGAGCAGCATGTTGGGGACGCGGTTCTCGAGCTGGACGACGTCGACGACGGCCCCGGTCGTGGGCTCGGTCTCGCCGCCGAGGGTGTAGTCCATCGTCCCGTTCAGGTCTGCTGCCTGGGTGTCGAAGACGACGTACCCGTGGAGGAACGACACCTGGAGGTAGAGGAAACGGCCGTCCGGGTGGACCGCCACGGGGCGCACCGCACTGCTCATGCCCGGGTGGCCGGCCTCGGCGAGCTCGTGGCCGATGTCCCAGCGTTCGAGGACCTCGAAGTCGTCGGTGGCGACGTACTGCAGCCAGCGGTCCGACTTCACGGCGCCGTCTAGGACATCCCAGGGCAGCTTGCCCAGGACGGGCACGAGACCGCCGAGCCCGAACTTGTTGAGCGGGAGGCCCAGGAGCGTGCCGTCGCTGGGGTTCACGTCGTCGACGGGCGTGTACACCCGGCCGATGGAGGCATGCAGGATCCGCTCGCCGTCCTTGGTGTAGTTGCTCTCGTGCGGCGTCTCGCCGGACGGGAAGACCCGCATCCGGTCACCCATCTTGACGGACTTGCCGTCGACGGTCTCGTTGACCATCGAGTACTCGATGACCTGGCGCTTGGTGGAGTCCGAGACGAGCAGCCGGCGGCCGTCGTTGGAGATCTGCATGTGGTCGGTGCGGTACCCGTCCATCTGCTGCTCGCGCACGATCGAGTCGGTGCGACCCGCGGTGGCCTTGGCGATGTCGATCCAGACGACGTCGGCGAAGCTGGGCCGCGAGACGGCGAGGTACTTGCCGTCCCTCGTCGTGAACATGTCGTCGACGTACTGGTCGTGGCCCTGGCCCGGACCCGCGTTGATGGCGAGGTAGAAGACCGTCGCGACCGGGTTGAGCAGGATCGACTGCTTCTCCTGGGCCTTGTCCGGGACCAGGTTCACGCCCCGCTTGAGGACCTCGAGGGAGTGGGCGTCCACGATGCTCGCAGTGCCGTCCCAGTTGTTGCCGACCCACATCACCTCACGCAGCTCGGGCGCAGGATCCGCCGAGGTGGCCGGCGCCGTCGGCTGGAGACTCAGGACGAGGCCGGTGACGGCGACCGCTGCCGTCGCGATTCGCAAGCGCATGAACATGACAACGATTCACGTTCTGCGGGGTCACGCCCGTCAGAGGCCGGTGGAGCGGCACGCCCGCCGGCGCAGGGCGTTCACGTAGTCGGCCGGAGCGTCGGCCGCCTCGGCGGCGTTCGAGAGCACCCCGAGGTACGACGCCGAGGGCAGGCCGCCCTCATAGGCGTCCAGGACGTAGGTCCACGCCACGACCTCACCGACCATGGTCGCGATCCGGACCTTCGTGCGTCGGTACAGGCCGGAGTCCGCGGACTCCCAGCGGTCGAGGTTCGGTTCGTCGAGCGGGCTGACGTCGTACACGGCGACGAAGACCTGCTCGGACGGGTCCTGCACGATCGTGGCCAGGGAGCCGTCCCAGCCGTGTTCCTCGCCGCCGAACGTGAGCCGCCACCCGCTGAGCCACCCGGTGGTCTGCAGGGGGGAGTGGGGGCACCGCTCGCCCATGCGGGCGGGGTCGAGGTTGGTGCCGTAGGCGGCGTACGACGTCACGGGCGACAGGCTAGTGCCTGCCCCTCCCGTGACGTCGCCGCCGACACGTCAGCTGCCGGTGTAGAGCAGGTGGTTGGCCGGGGTGGCCGCCGAGCAGATGATCAGCAGGACGCAGGTGCGCGCCGTGCCGGAGATCTTGCCCTTGGTGGTGGCCGCGACGATCGCGGAGTTCACGGTCGCGGGCGAGGCGGTCGGGTGGGTGGACAGGTAGAGCGCGGCGGCCGCGGCGACGTGCGGTGACGCCATCGACGTACCGCTGATCGTGCTCGTGCCGTTGTTCAACCACGCCGACGTGATGTCGACGCCGGGTGCGAACAGGTCGACGCAGGTGCCACGGTTCGAGAAGGAGGCACGCGCGTCGTTGCGGTCGCTCGCGGCGACGGTCAGGGCCTCGGCGACCCGGGCCGGGGAGACGCCACAGGAGTCGGAGTTCTCGTTGCCGGCGGCCAGGGCCATCGTCACGCCGTCGGCGATCACGCGACGGACGGCAGCGTCGAGGGTGCTGGAGGCGCCGCCACCGAGACTCATGTTGGCCACGGCCGGCTGGCCGGCCTGGTGGTTGGCGACGACCCAGTCGAGGCCGGCGATGACGGCCGACGTCGCACCCGAACCGTTGCAGTCGAGGACCCGGACGCCGATCAGCTTCGCCTGCTTGGCGAGGCCGTAGGAGCTGCCGCCGATGGTGCCGGAGACGTGCGTGCCGTGACCGTTGCAGTCGGTGGCGTTGGCGTCACCGTCGATCGCGTCGGTGCCGTGGACCGCGCGGCCGCCGAAGTCGGGGTGGGTGGTGAGGATGCCGGTGTCGATGACGTAGGCGTCGACGCCCGAGCCGGTGCTGTTGTAGGCGTACGAGTTGTTCAGCGGCAGGTTGCGCTGGTCGACGCGGTCCAGGCCCCAGCTCGGGGTCGGTGTCTGGGTGTCGCTGATCCGCATCGTGCGGTCCAGCTCGACCGACTGGATCCGGGCGTCACCGCGGAGCACGGTGAGGAGGGTGTCGGTCAGCGTGGCCGCGAAGCCGTTCAGCACGTTCTGGTAGACGTGCGTGACCTGGCCGCCCTTCTTGGCGACGAGAGCATCGGCCGTGGCCCGGGCGTCCGCCGTGGGCTTCAGGGTGACGATGACGTCGAGCAGGCCGGCGGACTGGGCCCCGAGGGGTCGGGCGCTGACCGGAGCGGCCTGTGCGGCCGGCAGGGGGATCTGCGTGAGCGTCGCGAGGGCGAGCGCACAGGCAGCGATGATTCCGAGAATCCGAGACATGCGGAGCAGCTCCTTGCTGGACGGTGAGCGGCCCCATGCCGCCCGACCGGAGGGTAGGCGGAACTCTGCCCTGAACGTGATGACGGACACAAGGGTGGGGCCTACTAGGCTGGGCGCGTGACCCACTTCGATGTCCTCGTCCTTGGTGCTGGCCCCGGGGGCTACGTCGCCGCAATCCGCGCGTCGCAGCTCGGCAAGTCCGTTGCTGTCATCGAGAAGAAGTATTGGGGCGGTGTGTGCCTCAACGTCGGCTGCATCCCGTCCAAGGCGCTGCTCAAGAACGCCGAGCTCGCCCACACGCTCACCCACGAGAAGGCCAAGTACGGCATCGAGGGTGACGCGACGATGTCCTACGGCCCGACCCACGCGCGCTCCCGCCAGGTGAGCGCCGGGATCGTCAAGGGCGTCCACTTCCTTATGAAGAAGAACAAGATCACCGAGATCGACGGCTGGGGCACCCTCACCGGCCCGAAGGCCGTCTCGGTGGCGCTCAACGACGGCTCGACCGCCGAGTACACCTGCGACAACCTGATCATCGCCACCGGCGCGACCGTGCGTTCGGTCCCCGGCGTCGAGGTCAACGGCAAGAACATCGTGACCTACGAGGAGCAGATCCTCGACGAGAACATCCCCTCCTCGATGATCATCGGCGGCTCGGGCGCGATCGGTGTCGAGTTCGCCTACGTGATGAAGAACTTCGGTGTCGACGTCACGATCGTGGAGTTCCTCGACCGGATGGTGCCGACCGAGGACGCCGACGTGTCCAAGGAGCTCGCCCGTCACTACAAGAAGCTCGGCGTGAAGGTGCTGACCTCGACCGCCGTCAAGGGCGTCGAGGACACCGGCTCGGGCGTGAAGGTCCGCATCGCTCCTGCCGCCGGGGGCGAGGAGACGGTCATCGAGGCCGACAAGTTCCTCGCCGCGTTCGGCTTCGCGCCGCGCCTGGAGGGCTACGGCCTGGAGAGCACCGGCGTCGCACTCACCGAGCGGGGCGCCATCGCGGTCGACGAGTACTGCCGCACCAACGTCGACGGCGTCTACGCCATCGGCGACGTCACCGCGAAGATGATGCTCGCCCACGTCGCCGACGCCATGGCGATGGTGGCCGCCGAGACGATCGCGGGCGCCGAGACGATGCCGGTCGACTACGACTTCATCCCGCGGGCGACGTACTGCCAGCCGCAGATCGGCTCCTTCGGCTACAGCGAGCAGCAGGCCAAGGACAAGGGGTACGACGTCAAGACCGCCACCTTCCCGTTCTCGGCCAACGGCAAGGCCCAGGGCCTGGGCGAGGGAGTCGGCTTCGTGAAGATCGTCGCGGACGCCGAGTACAACGAGATCCTCGGCGCCCACATGATCGGCCCCGACGTGACCGAGCTGCTGCCTGCGCTCACGCTCGCCCAGAAGTGGGACCTGACCGCGGACGAGGTCGGTCGCAACGTCTTCGCCCACCCGACGCTCTCCGAGGCGGTCAAGGAGGCGATCCACGGGATCGCCGGCCACATGATCCACCTCTGAGCCGGGTCCAGCCATGACCCGCGTCGTGATCGTCGGTGGAGGCCCTGGCGGCTACGAGTCCGCGCTGGTCGCGGCCCAGTTGGGCGCCGAGGTCGTGGTCATCGACTCCGACGGCATCGGTGGCTCGGCGGTGCTCACCGACTGTGTCCCGAGCAAGACGCTGATCGCGACGGCCGAGGTGATGACCGACTTCATCGAGGCCGGCGAGCTCGGCATCGAGGTCGATCACCCGACGGTGGACCTGCGCCGGGTCAATGATCGGGTCAAGGCCCTCGCGCAGGCGCAGTCCGCCGACATCGAGGGTCGGCTCGCCCGCGAGGGCGTGACCGTGGTCCACGGTCGCGGTCGTCTCGACGGTCCTGCGAAGGTGATCGCAACACTCGACGACGGCTCCGAGCAGTCGTACGACGCCGGGGCGATCCTGGTCGCAACGGGCGCCGCGCCGCGCGTGCTCCCGACGGCCCAGCCCGATGGTGAGCGGATCCTGACCTGGGAGCAGGTCTACGACCTCGACACCGTTCCGGAACACATGATCGTGGTCGGGTCGGGTGTCACCGGGGCGGAGTTCGCCAGCGCCTACCAGGCACTCGGCATCCCCGTCACCCTCGTCTCCTCCCGGGAACGCGTGCTTCCGGGCGAGGACCCCGATGCCGCCCAGGTGTTGGAGGACGTCTCGACGCGGCGCGGGATGACGGTGCTCGGCCAGTCCCGGATGCAGTCGGTGACCCGGTCAGGGGACGTCGTCACGGTGACGCTCGCCGATGGTCGTGAGGTCACCGGGTCGCACTGCATCCTGGCGCTCGGTTCTGTTCCGAACACGGCCGGACTCGGGCTGGAGGAAGCCGGCGTCATCCTCGACGACGGGGGCTTCATCAAGGTCGACCGGGTCTCGCGGACCGCCGCGCGCGGCGTCTACGCCGCCGGTGACTGCACCGGCGTCTTCATGCTCGCTTCCGTTGCCGCGATGCAGGGCCGGATCGCGATGGCCCACTTCCTGGGCGACGCGGTCAAGCCGCTCGACCTCTCCGTGGTCTCCTCGAACGTCTTCACCGCCCCCGAGATCGCGACGGTCGGTGTCACGCAGAAGCAGGTCGACGCCGGCGAGGTGCTCGCCGAGGTGGTGATGCAACCGCTGGCCACCAACGCCCGCGCGAAGATGCAGGGCATCACCGACGGCTTCGTGAAGCTGTTCGTCGCGCCGGGGTCGCGCAACCTGCTCGGCGGCGTGGTCGTCGGGCCGCGGGCCTCGGAACTGATCCACCCGGTCGCGCTCGCTGT
The DNA here is from genome assembly GCF_048654705.1 of Nocardioides sp. CPCC 206348. Classification (NCBI taxonomy): domain Bacteria; kingdom Bacillati; phylum Actinomycetota; class Actinomycetes; order Propionibacteriales; family Nocardioidaceae; genus Nocardioides; species Nocardioides sp. CPCC 206348. The sequence continues at coordinate 8,418 of NZ_JBMCZA010000142.1, read as the reverse complement.
CACCGAACGACTCACCGCCGACCAGCTGGCCCACACCTTCACGGTCTACCCGTCGATCAGCGGCTCCGTCGCGGAAGCTGCCCGCCGCCTGCACCAGGCGTGAGACCTGCGAGAATGCGGGCATGCGCGTGCACCTCGGCTGCGACCATGCCGGCCTCGAGCTCAAGTCCCACCTGACCGGCTGGCTCGTCGAGCACGGCTACGAGCCCGTCGACCACGGCCCGTTCGTCTACGACGCCGTCGACGACTACCCGGTCTTCTGCCTGCGGGCTGCTGAGGGCGTCGTCGCCGACCGCGACGCCGGCCTCGACAGCCTCGGCGTCGTCATCGGCGGCTCGGGCAACGGTGAGCAGATCGCCGCGAACAAGGTGAAGGGCATCCGCGCAGCGCTCGCCTGGTCCGAGGAGACCGCCGCCCTGGCGCGCGAGCACAACGACGCGTGGGTCGTTGCTGTCGGCGGCCGGATGCACACGCTGGACGAGATGACCCGCCTCGTCGAGGTCTTCCTCTCCACCCCGTTCCCCGGCGACGAGCGGCACGCACGCCGCATCGGCCAGCTGGCGTCGTACGAGACCACTGGCGAGCTGCCGCCCCTCCCGGAGTCCGCCCTGGGGCTCGGGCAGGGCGATGCCTGAGGGGCACACCCTCCACCGCCTGGCTGATCGCATCACCGAGGTCTTCGGGGGCCACGCCGTGCAGGTGGGGAGCCCGCAGGGCCGCTTCGCCGACGGCGCCGCACGAGTCGACGGCAGCCGCCTGCTCGATGCCGACGCGTGGGGCAAGCAGCTCTTCATCCGGTTCGAGGCGGACCGCCTGGTGCGCGTCCACCTCGGGCTCTACGGCACCTTCGAGGTGTACGACGATGCGGACGCCGTGCCGCTCCCGGTCGGTCAGGTGCGGCTGCGTCTCGTCCGCCCTGCCAGCGACGAGACGCCGCCGGCGTACGCCGACCTCCGCGGCGCCACCACCTGCGCCCTGGTCACCCCCGAGGAACGGGACGCCGTGCTCTCCCGCATCGGCCCCGACCCCCTCCGCGCGGATGCCGACCCGGACCGCGCGTGGGCGCGGATCGGCCGCAGCACCGCACCGATCGGCACCCTGCTGATGGACCAGGCGGTCCTCGCCGGTGTCGGCAACGTCTACCGCGCAGAGGTGCTGTTCCGCCACCGGATCCACCCGCTGCGCCCCGGTCGCACTCTTCGGGTCTCGCAGTGGCGGGCGATCTGGGAGGATCTGGTCGTGCTCATGCAGGAGGGTGTGGTCACCGGACGGATCGACACCGTCCGGGGCGAGCACCTGCCCGAGGCCATGGGCCGCCCGCCGCGGGTCGACGACCACGGCGGCGAGGTCTACGTCTATCGCCGTACCGGACAGGCCTGTCACGTCTGCGGCAGCGCGGTGCGTTCCGACGTCCTTGCCGGGCGCAACCTGTTCTGGTGCGCTCGCTGTCAGCCGGCCTTCCGCTCCCGGGCGGCGCGATGATCGGGGCGGGGCGTCGCTGGGCGGTCTCGGACGCCGGCATCGCCTTCGTGCTCGCCGCGGTCTCCGTGGGTGTCGTCGCCGGCATTGCGTGGCGCCCGATGGACGTACCGATGAACGCGGCCTTCCTGCCGCTGGTCCTGGGTGTCCTGCTGCTCAGCAGTCGGGCACTGCCCGTGTTCGCCGCCTTCATCCTGGTGACGCTGTCGGGCGCAGCGTTCCTCCAGCCCGTCTGGACCACCCGCATGGTGGTGGCGCTGGTCGTGATGTACAGCATCACGGTCGTGGTGATCGTCGTGTCGGCCCGACGCAGCCAGCTCGGTGTCGGACCGACCCGCGGGGAGACGATGCTCGTCGACCTGCGGGACCGGATCCTCGCCCAGGGCGAGATCCCCACCCTGCCGCCGCGCTGGCTGGTCCAGTCGGCGCTGTCGTCGGCCGGCGGTTCGCCCTTCGCCGGTGACTTCGTGGTGGCCACCACCCGCGCCCACGGCGGACAGATCGAGCTCGTCGTCGTCGACGTCTCGGGCAAGGGTGAGGCGGCGGGAACCCGGGCGCTCCAACTGTCGGGGGCGATGGGCGGCCTGGTCGGCGCGCTGCCGCCGGACCGCTTCCTCCCGGCCGCCAACGACTACCTCCTCCAGCGCCACTGGGAGGAGGGGTTCGCCACGGCCATCCACGTGTCCATCGACCTGGAGTCCGGTGTGTTCGAGCTGCGCTGCGCGGGACACCCGCCGGCCGTCCAGCGCCACGCCGGCTCGGGTCGCTGGCAGGTGCTGCGGGCGGAAGGCCCGGTCCTCGGCATCGTCGAGGACGTCGACTACGACTGCTACGCCGGTCGTCTCGACCCGGGCGACAGCCTGCTCCTCTACACCGACGGGATGGTCGAGGAGCCGCGCAAGGACATCGAGCTCGGTATCGACCGGATGATGGGCACGGCCGAGGGCCTGCTGCGCCACACCTGGGACGGCCTGGCGGACCGGCTGGTCGACGCGGTGGGTTCACCCGACGACGACCGCGCGCTGCTCGTCGTCCACCGCCGTCCCTGAGTCCCGCTGTGGGGCGTCGTCCACGAGGGCGCCTCGGTTGGGGCCAGCACCCGGCAATGTGGCACCATGACTACCGCTTGCGGGAGCTCTCCTGCACGCGGGGATGTAGCTCAATGGTAGAGCCTCAGTCTTCCAAACTGATTACGCGGGTTCGATTCCCGTCATCCCCTCGAAGTGCGGCCGAGAAGGGCCACCGACGGGGCGTAGCGTAGTGGCTAGCGCGCCTGCTTTGGGAGCAGGAGACCGCAGGTTCGAGTCCTGTCGCCCCGACTGATCATCCCGATCGCACCAGCGGGCACCTGCCCGTGCACCACCCACTGACCAAGTAGGAGAACACCTGTGAAGAGCGCCGTCGAGACCTTGAGCCCGACCCGGGCCAAGCTGACCGTCGAGGTGCCCTTCGAGGAGCTCAAGCCGAGCCTCGACGCGGCCTACCAGAAGATCGCCAAGCAGATCAACGTCCCCGGCTTCCGCCGTGGCAAGGTCCCGCCGCAGGTCATCGACCGCCAGGTCGGCCGCGCGGTCGTCCTCGACGAGGCCGTCAACGACGTGCTCCCGAAGGCCTACATGGAGGCCCTGACCGAGAACTCCCTGACGCCGCTGGCGCAGCCGGACATCGAGGTCACGAAGTTCGAGGACAACGAAGGCCTCGAGTTCACCGCCGAGGTCGACGTCAAGCCCGAGATCACCCTTCCGTCGTACGACGGCCTCAGCGCCAAGGTCGAGGACCTCGCGGTCTCCGACGACGACGTCACCGAGCAGGTCGACGCGCTGCGTGAGCGCTTCGCCACCCTGATCGACGTCGAGCGTGCCGCGAAGACGGGCGACTTCGTCGTCATCGACCTCGTGGCAACCCGCGACGGCGAGGTCGTCGACGGCGCCGAGATCGCCGGCTTCTCCTACAAGGTCGGCAACGGCGGCATGATCGACGGTCTCGACGAGGCCCTCGAGGGTGCGGCCATCGACGAGGAGAAGACCTTCACGACGCAGCTCGTCAGCGGCGACCTGGTCGGCCAGGACGTCGAGGTCAAGGTCAAGGTCACCGGCGTGCAGGAGCAGGAGCTCCCCGAGCTGGACGACGACTTCGCGCAGGAGGCCTCGGAGTTCGACACGCTCGCCGAGCTCCGCGAGGACGTCCGTGAGCGCCTGACCCGCGGCAAGCGCCTCGAGCAGGCCGCCGCCGCTCGCGACGCCGTCCTCGAGTCCCTGCTCGAGCAGGTCGAGGTCCCGCTGCCCGAGACGATGGTCACCGAGGAGCTCAACGCTCGTCGCGAGAACCTCGAGCAGCAGCTCGTCATGTCCGGCCTCACCCTTGAGAAGTACCTCGAGGAGGAGGGCCAGACCCAGGAAGAGTTCGAGGCCGACCTCGACCGTCGCGTGCGCGACGCCGTGGCCGCCCAGTTCCTGCTCGACGAGATCGCCGACAAGGAGGAGATGGGCGTCGACCAGGCCGAGCTGACGCAGCACATGCTCCGTCGTGCGCAGCAGTCCGGCCAGGACCCGCAGGAGTTCGTGAACCACATGTTCGAGCACAACCACGTGCCGGACCTGGTCCAGGAGATCCGCCGCGGCAAGGCCCTGCAGCTCCTCGTCGAGGGCGCGACCGTCACCGACGGCTCGGGCAACACGGTCGAGCTGAAGAACCTGCGCGGCGACGGCACCATCGGTGAGGACGAGCCCGAGGTCGCTGACCACGTGGTCGTCGACGCCGAGGACGCCGAGCCCGCCGTGGACCCCGCCGTCGAGCCGGCCGTGGACCCCACGCAGGCCTGATCCCTGGTCCGCAGGACGAACGTCACTACCGCCTTCAGTGCACAACTGTGCACTGAAGGCGGTAGTCTTTTTCCATGCAGCAGGAACCGAGCGTCGTGGACGCCCTCGCGCTGGCCGCCTCGGTGGTCGACGACCTCCTCGTCGCGACCGCACGCGACACGCACACGGCGATCGCCAGGCGCGCCCACGGAGCCGTTCGCCTCGGCGTCGGACCGGCCGCCGTGCCGGCCGAGACCCTGCACCTCGGCATCGCTGCCCTCGTGTACGGCGCCATCGGACTGTCGTTCCGTGGCGCCGGCGCCGGCCTGTCGCGCCTGCCGGCGGGCATCGGTCCGGCGCTCGACACCTCCTCGCGCGGCCGCTTCGTGCGCGCCGCCATCAACGGCCTGATCGGCGAGGAGCTCACCCGTGACCACCCCCAGCTCGCGATCGAGATGGGCGTCCGCCACGAGGGTCGTGACGTCGTACTCACGCCGGACGGGGTGGCCTCGGCCTTCCCCGACGCCACGGGCCAGCTCGTCGTGTTCCTGCACGGCCTCTGCGAGAACGAGGCGTACTGGAACTACCACCGCGACCGCACCGGTACGACGTACGGCGAGCACGTCGCAGAGAACGGCTGGACGCCCGTCTACCTGCGGGCCAACACGGGCCTGCCGCTGCGGGAGAACGGCGTCGCGATGGCCGCGTTGCTGCAGCGCCTGGTCGACAGCTGGCCGACCGAGGTCACCCGTGTCGCCCTGGTCGGACACTCACTCGGCGGGCTGATCATGCGCGCCTCGTCGGCCGTGGTCGCCGAGGGCAACGCACCGGCTGCCTGGACCGACCTGGTCAGTGACGTGATCACGCTCGGGACGCCCCACCTCGGCTCCTGGTTCGCTGTCAGCGCCGACCGGGCCAGCCGGACGCTGGCGCGCGCGCCGGAGGTGGCCGCCTTCGGGAGGATCATCGACCGCCAGGCACCCGGGATCCGTGACCTCATCGAAGGGCTCGCCGAGGACGTGCCGCCGCTGCCGCACGCCCGTTACCGACTGGTCTCGGCGACCCTCGCGCGGACCCCGCAGCATCCCCTCTCGCGAGCGATCGGCGACCTGCTGGTGACGCCGCACTCGGCGACCGGGCGCGACAAGCGCAAGGGGACCAATCTCTTCCCGGGTGCCGACGTGCTGCGTCTGCCGAACACCGACCACTTCGACCTGCTCAACCACCCCGACGTCTACCCGGCGCTCGACCGCTGGTTGTGCACGCCGGTCCTGGCCTGATCGCTGATGACCCACCTGGGCCAGTCCGGCTGAGCGGCGCTACTCACGACAACGGCCCGCGGGATGGCGAGGCTGGGTCCATGACCCAGAGCCACGTCGCCGCGCCCGTCTCGTCCCGATCCGACTCTCGCCGATCAGCGGTGGTCATCAGCGCCATCGCCCTCTCGATCGGGGTCACCGAGCTGCTGGGTGCCGCTCTCATGTGGTACCTCACCGCAACGGATCCCTCGGACGATCCGCTGGTCGGACTGGGTTACCTGGTTGCCCTGGCTGTCGGTGCGCCGGGGGTGGTCGGCGTCGTTCTCGGTGGCCTCGGGTGGGCGCTGGCGGATCGGGCGGCCGGGCTGGTGCTGGGCATCCTTGGGGTCGTCGCCACGGCCGGCCCGTTGGTGCTGTTCCTGGGTTTCGCGTTCCCGGCCATCTAGGCGCAGCTCAGTTGTTGCGGTCGTCGGGCTCGTTCTTGTCGGTGTTCAGGTCCGGGTCGCCGCTGTGCTGGAGTCGTTTCGCCCAGCAGTCGCCCAGGCCCCACCCCTCGTCCTGGCACCAGCGCAGGACGGGCCGGCTCGTGGCCTCGGACTGGCCGCTCAGCGTGACCCAGTAGTCCCGGCTCGACGGCCCGAAGCTCCCGGACCAGTCGTTGCTGTAGACCAGGAGCGAGTCCGGGTAGCGCGCCCGGTGCTGCAGGTGCAGGGCGAGGATGTCGTCGTAGGAGTCGTAGACCTTCCCGTCGTCGGCCGTCCCCGGCTTCTTGGACGACAACTGAGCCGTCCAGCTCGTGCCGAGCGCGTCGACCGCGCCGGCGTCCTCGTCGGCGATCCGTTGCAGTGCCTCGAGGGCCGTCTCGTCGCGGTCCTCGTCGGTCGACTCGTCCGGGGCGCCGTCGGCCGTCGTCGGGTCGTCGGGGTCGGCGCCGTACGACGGATCGCTCGGCACCGCACCCTCGGTGTTGTCCGGACCCGGCTCGCACGGCACCTCGATCACCTTGCCGGTGCCGCCGTCCTCCTGGATCGCCTGCTCGAACCGGGTCTCGGGCACCTGGGTGTTCTCGAACGGATACACCAGCTCGAGGTCCTCGCCCTCCTCCGGAATCCAGTACGGCTCCTCGCTGAAGTCGAAGTAGCCCGACGCGTACGCGTAGCCGCCGACCACGAACGGAACACTCAGCTGGCTGTGGTTGAGCCACTGGCCGCCGTCACAGGTGGCCTTCACTGTGTAGGTGATCGCCACTCCGCCGAACCTCGTCGTCGACGCGGTCGGGACGAACTCGGGTGGCGCGCCGCATGCGGTCACGTAGGCGGTGTCGCCGTCGCGCTGGTCGCTGTCGGCCTGGCGGGTCGACGGAAAGTCCGTCAGGACGAAGAACCCGTAGGAGCCGACCGCGACGATGGAGTCCCCGGCCAGGTACAGCGAGTCGTAGGACCCCGGCAGCGATCGGGTCCAGGCCAGGTCGCCGGTGGCGGCGTCGTAGGCGCGCACCTCGCCTTCCTGCATCGTCACGATCGCGTCCCTTGTGCGGACGGTGGGTGCGTTGACCTCGGGAAGGTGGACGAGGGTCTTGCCGGTCTCGCCGTCGAGCAGGTTGCCGCTGGTGCGTTCCAGCGTCTCGTCGTAGGAGGAGTCCTCGACGAGCACGTTGCGCCGATCCAGCGTCCATCGCCAGTCGAACTCGGAGCCCTGGTCGTCGTACCCGGCGAGGTCCTCGCGCTTCCAGACGTACTCGCCGCTCGAGAGATCGAACAGTCCGGAACCGATGCCGAGGCGACCCTCGGCCACGTAGTTGCCCGCCGCGCCGCCGTACCAGGGGTCATCCGCAGACCTGAGTACCTCCCGACCGGATCCGTCGGTGATCTGGACGGTCCCGTCATCGATCCAGCGCAGCGTGTACCCGTCCTCGCTGGTGACGGTGTTCCAGTCGCGGCTGGAGTCGTAGGAGGTGACCCTGCGGGCGCGGTGGTCGATCTCCCACTGGAGGGGGCCGTGATAGGCCGACAGGCGTCCGCCCTGGAATTCGATCCACGGACCGTAGTCGTACTCGTCGCCGTCGGCCGGGCGCGCGTCCCGGTCGAGGAGCTGCAGTTCCCAGGCCTCGCGGAGGGTGTCCGCGTCGAAGGTCCGGAGCGTGACCGAATGGCCCTCGGCGTCGCCCGGCGTCGAGTGGACGACATACAACAGGCCGTTGTCCAGCACCATCGACAACCAGGTCGTGTCGACCGCTGCCGTCGCGGTGACCTTGCCCTTGGCCGGGTCGATGCGCACCAGTTCGCCGTGGCCGTCGTCGTTGGTGGTGACACTGCAGTAGAGGTGATCCGCGTCGGGCAGGAAGCAGGCTGAGCCGTACGACGCCAGGTCGTGGGTCCAGCGGACGTCTCCGCTGTCCCGGTCGACGCCGACCAGCTGGGCAGGCGCGTCCTCGTCCTCGCGGCCGGTCTGGAACACGAAGGTCTCGGGGAAGGAGAGGACCGTGTCGGTGTTGCTGACCCCGTCCGGGCTCATCGAACCGATCGAGGAGTCCGACGTCACATCGGTCGGGGAGAACTCCCAGGTCCGGCCGGGTTCGCCGAGCACCGACACGCCGTTGTCGATGGACGCGGGCATCACGTTCAGGCCGCCGGCGCGGTCGGCGCTGGGGCCGTTGTCGTCGTCGCCACGGTTGAGCAGCCACACGGTCAGGCCGCCCGTGATGATCGCGAGGACCAGGATCCCGACCCCGACCAGCACGCCCGTACGACGCCGCGGGGACCTCGGACGCTGTGGTCCAAGGGGAGGAGCCAGGGGAGGCGCCAGGGGAGGCGGCGGGGGAGGCGGCGCCACCGCCCAGGCCGGCGTCGTCACGGCGGAGGCCGGCGCGGCCATGGGGG
>NZ_JBMCZA010000141.1:1467-1847 GCF_048654705.1 Nocardioides sp. CPCC 206348 | reverse complement strand
TGCCGACCTCGGCCTCGAGGAGCCGCCGGTGGGTGCGCAGCAGCCAGAGCCGCAGGGGCGTGTCACCGGCGAGCGTGACGCCGTACGAATCGAGCTCGGCGCGCCGTCGCGTCGCCACGACCCGGCGCTCGTGCAGGTCGGTGATCGGCTCGAGCAGCTCGAGCTTCTGCTCCTCGGTGCGCATGGCGACGTACGCCGCGTCGAGGTCGTCGAAGTGCTCGATGGCCCGGTCGGCAGCGGCATAGGTCGCCGGCCGCTCGAGCACCATGTCCTTGTAGAGCTCGTCGACGCTGCGCACCTGGTTGCCAGCCTGGATCCGCGCGAGCAGCCGCAGCGCCTTGGCACCATCACCGTTCGCACCGATGCCGAGCCGCGCGTGT
>NZ_JBMCZA010000141.1:854-1457 GCF_048654705.1 Nocardioides sp. CPCC 206348 | reverse complement strand
TCCTTGTAGAGCTCGTCGACGCTGCGCACCTGGTTGCCGGCCTGGATCCGCGCGAGCAGCCGCAGCGCCTTGGCACCGTCACCGTTCGCACCGATGCCGAGCCGCGCGTGCAGGACGGCGGAGTACTCCGCATAGGTCCGGTGCACGCGGATGCCGGGGAAGAGCTTCTTGAGGGTGTTCGCGTGGAAACGCTCGGGTACGGCGACCTCGAGCGCGTCGAGCGCGAGCGCGCCCTCGTGGGTGGTGAGCTGCATCTGCACCTCACCGGAGCGGGTGGCGCGACGCGGGACGTAGTAGGTCCGCAGCGCCGTGAACCGACCGCCCTGGTCGTTGACGAACGTCATCGCGACGGCACCCCAGGTGTCGGTGCCCTTGCCGCGCAGCAACTGCTCCTCGGGCCGCCCGGTCTTCGGGTTGTCGATCACGTCGACGGCACCCCGCAGGTACGACAGCAGGTTCCGCTGCCCGACACTGCGCGCCCGCCCGGCGACGGCGTCGTTGGAGGCACCGTTGAACTTGGTGTCCGACGGCATCATCAGCGCCGTGTAGGCGTCGAGGATCGTGCTCTTCCCGACCCCCGACGCCCCGGAGATCATGGTCGTG
>NZ_JBMCZA010000141.1:122-791 GCF_048654705.1 Nocardioides sp. CPCC 206348 | reverse complement strand
CCCGAACAACCCGTCTTCGTCAGGGTTCCCCCGCTGGTCGAGGAGGCCGGCCACGGCCGTCTCGAGACCCTCGTCGATACTCATTCGCCGTCCTCCCGCTGGTTGAGGTGCGAGGCGCCCTGGCGCCGAGCCTCGAAACCCCCGTCGCTCTCATCGAAAAGGTCCGCGTCCCCGACCCCCTCGACAACCTCAGTCCCATTCGCCGCCCGCAACGCCTCGAGCAGCTCAGCCAACAACTCCAGCGGCAGCAACGGCTCAACCGCCTCACTGATCTCGTACCGGTCATCCCCGACCGCACCAATCAGCAACCCGGACTTCACCACCGAAGCCACCGCATTGCGAGCCCGCTTCTCGTCCCCGGCCTCGTCGGTCGCGTGCGGCGGACGGAAGGTGGCGATGTAGTCGACGATGTCCTCGCGGTCGATGAACACCCGCACGTCCCCACTCGCAACCCCGGCCCGCAGCCGGTCCCGCAGGTGCACGAGCACCAGCGTCTCCTCACGGGACCACGCGGCGTCGTACAACAGGGTCGGGAACCGGCTGGCGGTCTCGGAGATCGCCTGGCGCTTCCACGCCACTTCCCGATTGCGGTCGATGGCGAGGTCGAGGAAGAGGTCGTTGAGCCGCGACCGCAGGACGCGTTCGTTCTCGACCAGCACCTGCCAGTCC
>NZ_JBMCZA010000141.1:0-112 GCF_048654705.1 Nocardioides sp. CPCC 206348 | reverse complement strand
GCGTCGTACAACAGGGTCGGGAACCGGCTGGCGGTCTCCGAGACCGCCTGGCGCTTCCACGCCACCTCACGCCCGCGGTCGATGGCGAGGTCGAGGAAGAGGTCGTTGAGCC
>NZ_JBMCZA010000140.1:0-8984 GCF_048654705.1 Nocardioides sp. CPCC 206348 | reverse complement strand
CACCCGACTGACCAACGTCCCCGGACATCACACCTAGGTACTCCGTCTGGCCGACTCCGCCGCGTTCTGCACGAGGTGGCCGACGGGCGTCCTGTCGACGAGGTTCGTCACAGCAGATCCCATGTCCAGGCAACCGCGAGGCGATCAGGTTTCTTGACCCCACCCTTTCCTTTCTTCTGCTTCCACGCCGGCTGTGTGGACTGTCACAGTCGACCTTGCCGACGACCTCCGCCGAGACGACTGGAGAGACGAAGGCAACCCGAGTTCGAACCATCTCGGTCTCGCCGCGCCGTACGACCGGCGCCTTGGTAGACCGCTACGCACCAACGAGGAGCAACAGCATGAGTGACAAGATGAGCCCCCAGGAGCGTGCCGAACTGACAGTCGCCGTCATCGGCGCAGGAATCGGCGGAGTGTCCATCGCTTGGTTCCTCCACAAGGCCGGCTTCACCGTTGACCTCTACGACCAGGCACCCGCGTTCCTTGAGGTCGGCGGCACCATCGGCATCGACAACCAGAGCATCGACGTCCTCCGCGAGTGGGACGCCCACCAGGCGGTGCTGGACACCGCGGCACCATCCGTCGGCATGGAACTCCGCACGATGCAGGGAGAGCTCCAGCACTTCCTGAAGATTCCGGACCTGACCGACATGGGTGTCAAGGTCGAGGGGCGCACGGGCATGCGCGAGACGTTCGGCATCCAGCGCTCTGATCTCCATGGCACGATCCTCAGCTACTTCCCCGTCGACCGCACCCACGCGAACATGCGTCTCACGAGCGTCGCCGACAAGGGCACTCACGCCGAAGCGATCTTCGAAGACGGCACGGTCATCCGTCCCCGCATTCTCATCGGAGCCGACGGAATCAGGTCCACCGTCCGCAAGTTGTTCACTGATGTCGAGGCGCCCTTCGCCAATGTCACGATCTGCCGTAGCCTCGCGCTCGCCTCCGCCCTGCCCGAAGGCTGGGCGAACGACAGGGGCCGCCGCTGGGAACACCCCCTGCCGGACGGCAGCTCGGTCAACGCCATCACCGGGCCCACCCGCAGGGGGACCCACGTCGGCATCGACACCTCCATCTACATGGGCGACCAGCTCCTTGACCTGCCGGACAACGTTGTCCCGCTCGACCGACTCCTGAGCCTTTACCCCGATGACACCGACCCGGCCCTCATCAATCTCATCAAGTCCAACCTGGTTGTGACACGTTCCTACCCGCTCTATGACCTCCCCGAGATCCACACCTGGAGCAGTGACTGCGTCACCCTGCTCGGCGACTCAGCGCACGCGATGCGTCCGCTGCTGGGACAGGGCGCCAACCAGGCGATCCAGGATGCGGGCGAGCTCGCGAGGCAGCTCGTCGACAACCCGGACCCCAGCGTCGCCCTGAAGGCGTACGAGCAGATCCGCGAGCCGTTCACGAACGCCATTAAACGCGCGGCGAAGCAGTTCGTTCCTCAGTACGCCAAGGTGTTCGCGGCCGGCAAGCAAGATTGAGTGCCACTCCCGTCCCGGGTGCGCCGAGCCGCCAACGCATGCTCGAACGCCCGTCGCACACTTCTGCCCTTTCCGCGTCCGACGCGGCAACCACGAGAGGAAATGATGTCACTCCCTGAAACGCTGGCCGGCAAGACGATCGCTGTCCTCGGCGGTACCGGACCGCAGGGTCGCGGCCTCGCCCGGCGCTTCGCCGCCGCCGGTGTGCCGGTCGTGATCGGCAGTCGCAGCGCGGACCGGGCGGCTGACACCGCCGCGAGCCTTCCCGGCCAGGTGACCGGCACCGCCAACGCCGGTGCCGCGGCCGCCGGTGATGTCGTCGTGGTTGCCGTACCTTGGGACGGCCACGGCGAGGTGCTCGCCTCCCTCAGAGCAGAGCTGTCGGGCAAGGTCGTCGTCGTCTGCGTGAACCCACTCGGCTTCGACGAGCATGGGGCATACGCCCTGCCTGTCGAGGAGGGTTCTGCCGCGCAGCAGGCCCAGGCGATCTTGCCGGACTCGACCGTGGTTGGCGCGTTCCACAACGTCAGCGCCGTCCTGCTCGACGACCCCGAGGTCGCCTCGGTCGACACCGATGTGCTCGTACTTGGCGATGTGCTCAAGGCGACGGGCCTCGTGCAAAGTCTCTGCGACCTCATCCCGGGCGTGCGCGGGATCTACGGCGGTCGGCTCCGCAACGCCCGCCAGATCGAAGCGCTCACCGCCAACCTGATCTCGGCCAACCGGCGCTACAAGGTGCACGCCGGGGTCAGGATCACCGCCGTCCAACTGTAGCCGGCGACCGGCGTCCACGGCGCCGCTTGACTTCGATTCGCTGTACCGACTCACGGAGGTTCACATGAATGGAATCGATCGGGTCGGCGTCGTCGGCGCAGGACTGATGGGGGCCGGCATCGCGGAAGTGTGCGCCCGCGCTGGCAAGGACGTTGTCCTCGTCGATGCCGACGCCGCCTCGGCCGAGCGCGGTCGCGGCCGGTTGCGGGCGTCGTTGGAGCGGGCCGCGCGGCGGGGCAAAGTGGCCGATGTCGACGAGGTCATCGCGCGGATCACCGTCAGCAGCGATCTCGACGCCCTCGCCGGTCGCGGCCTGGTCATCGAGGCGATCGTCGAGGACGAGACGGCCAAGACCGCTCTCTTCGCCCGGCTCGATGCGATCGTCGCCGATCCCGGCGCCGTGCTCGCGTCCAACACCTCCTCCATCCCTATCATGAAGCTCGCCGTCGCCACGAAGCGACCGGAACAGGTCCTGGGGATCCATTTCTTCAACCCGGTTCCCGTGCTCTCGCTCGTCGAGCTCGTGCCGAGCCTCTTGACCGCGCCCGACACCACCGACCGGGCATATAGGTTCGTCGCTGACGAACTGGGCAAGCACCCCATCTACTGCCAGGACCGCGCAGGGTTCGTCGTCAACGCCTTGCTGATCCCGTTCGTCCTCTCCGCGATCCGGATGCTGGAGTCCGGTTTCGCCACCGCCGCCGACATCGACCAGGGACTGGTCCGCGGAGCCGCCCACCCACAGGGTCCGCTCGCACTCGCCGACCTGATCGGCCTCGACACCACCAAGGCCGTCGCCGAGTCGCTTTACGAGGAGTTCAAGGAGCCGCTCTATGCCCCGCCGCCGCTTCTGGCCCGCATGGTCGACGCCGGCCTTCTGGGCCGCAAGACCGGCCGCGGCTTCTACGACTATTGACCCGCGCCGCCGCGAACGCCCCTTGCGGCCAGCAGCGACTGGCACTCCTGCCAGTTGGGGGCACCTGCTGACCTGCGCAAACGCAGGTTCCCCCCTGATTGCGACAGGGATCGGGCGTACCTGACGGGTCACTGTCGGGGGGCATGTTCGATCCCAATCACCCAACACCCAACTGGACGACGTCGACGATGCAACGCGTCGCGTCCGAGTCGGCACTCGCTGATGCGGCGCTGCGCTACGCGTCAGAACAAGCTCGAGGGTCTCCGGACGGGTGTCGTTGATGTCCATGACTGACAGGTGCACGAGACACCCCGAGACACGAGACGACACAGACGAAGAACCGCCAGAGACGGAGGCGTGATTCGGTGAAGTGCCGAGTAAATGCCGACACAGGGTTCTTTCTCCTCAAAATGAGGTTCCGGAACCCTGCCGCTGACCTGCGAAAACTTGGTGGAGCTGAGGGGATTCGAACCCCTGACCTTCTCATTGCGAATGGCTTCCCTGGCCCTCGCACGCGGGATTCACGCCTAGAATTGGGACAATTCAACGCATGGAACAGCACGGATTGCGATGCGGGGGTACGCCGGGGGTAAGCGTTTCCGTCGTGCCACAGCCACTCACCGGGCACCCGAGCTGGGGACAGTCCGGCTGTCCGGGATCAGGTCGCGACAACCGACAGGTGGTCAGTCATCGACCGGATCGACCCGCCGGTGTCACCCGAGTTGTTCTGCCGGTACTCGCCAGCAGAGATGCCGAAGACGTCACGGAACTCTCGACCGAGGTGACTGGCGTCGTAGTAGTTCCACCGGTGAGCGATCGTCGCGATCGTCAGGTTGGTGTTCAGAAGGTCTTGGCGCACTGCGGCAAGTCGTTGCGCGCGGACCACTGACTTCATGGTGTCGCCGGTGACGGCGAAGGCCCGGTGGATGGTGCGGGTCGAGACCCGGTGTACGGCCGCCAGGTCTTCGAGGCGGACGGGACCGTGCTTCAGGCGCTCCGCGATCGACCGATCCAGTTGCGCACGCAATGCGGGAAGCGCCGACTGATCGCTCGCACCAACACCCTCCGACCGGATGATGCCCGCGACGAGCGCCACCAGCGCCGTCCGTGCCGCCTCTGTCTCGGTGGCACTCATGTCCGGGAGTTGCTTCCACACCTGGTCGAGGAAGGCGTGGAAACAGCTGACCAAGGGACGATCTGTTCCCAGAGCGAGTGAGCTGTGAACGTTGGTCCCGCTTCCCGCGGCCATCAGGGCGGCACGCGGAATCAGCAACGTGCGCTTTCGGATGCCCTGCCGCACAGTGAAGCCACCGTGCGCAACGCCCTCCCGGCTCGTGATGATGAGATCACCCGAGGCGAATGAGCTCTCGACGTCTCCGGACGACATGAGCTCATGACCGCCGTATCCCGCCATCACCATCACGAAGTCCCGATCCGGTGCCGCGCGCAACGTGCGGCTCGACAGGTATCCGTCCATGGGCGGGCAGTCCCAGTCCGTCAACAACAGGTCTGCCAAGTCAGCTGCCACCACCGCACCGGCACCTTGGTCGTCGCGCGGGAGTCGGATCCCCATCGGACACAGCCGTTCACGCATGGCCTGTTCCCACACACCCTCACGCTCATCCAGCAGGAGTGAGTCGTCGGCATGGTCGACGGAGTACGACAGTGCGACGGTCATCGCGACGGCCTCGACAGACCTGCGATGTGCGATTGGCGATCGATCTCCACGGGGTACCTCCAGAACTGCGGGTTCGGCAGCGCCCCCTCGCGATGGCGATGGTCGACGGATGTCGGCCCCACAATTTCGAAGGTATTCGCTGTCACAATCGACAGCAAGAGCCTGGACTTCACATCGACGTCCGCTCGGACTTGACTTACCAAGCGCTTGCTTATTGACTTGAGTGTGTCACTCGCTCGGAGCCGCGTCAACACATCTCCCATGGCGTTGTCGACCCCACCATCCAGCCGAGTGGAGAGATACGCGATGACGGAAACCACGAACGGCGCCAACACGCCACGTGCCGAGGCCACCCGGGCACGCCTCATCGAGGCAGCGATCGCGGCGTTCGCGGAGAAGGGCTTCCACGGCACGACGACCCGCGACATCGCTGCCGCGGCCGGGATGAGCCCGGCCGCGCTCTACGTCCACCATCGGTCCAAAGAGGAGCTGCTGTACCTGATCTCTCGCGCCGGACATGAGCGAACGTTGACCCTGGTACGCAAAGCCAATGCGGCGGGCGGGACCCCGGTGGAACGACTGGCCCGCGTCGTCCACGACTTCGCCGTCCATCACGCGGAGCGGCACACCGAATCCCGGATCGTCAACTACGAGCTGGCCGCTCTCAGTCCGGCTCACCGAACCGCCATCCGTGGCATCCGCCAGGAGATCGAGGGCGAGGTTCGCGGACTGGTCGAGGCGGGTGTTGCCAGCGGTGACTTCGACTCTCCAGACCCACGCATGACCGCTGTCGCCCTGCTGTCACTCGGGATCGACCTGGGGCGCTGGTATCACGAGGACGGCGAGTGGAAACCCGAAGACATTGCCGAGCGATACGCCGAGATGGCCCTGCGAATCGTGGGCACCCGGCAGGTCTGACGGCCACCAGCTAACCCGTGTAGAGCTCCTCGATCGCCTCGGCGTACTTCACCACAATGGTCCTCCGCTTGACCTTCATCGTGGGCGTGAGCTCCTCGCTACCCGGCAGCCACTCCTCGGCAAGGACCTTGAACTTCTTGATCTGCTCGACGCGTGACAGCTGACCATTGGCGCGCTCCACGCCAGCCGCGACCTCGGCGATCGTGTCCGGGTCGTCCGCCGACCTCCCGACGGCGCCGTCCGGATCAAGGGTGATCAGCGCGACGTTGTAGGGCCGGCCGTCGCCAATGCACACCGCTTGGCCGATCAAGGGGCTGGAGGACTTCAACCAGGTCTCGATGGTGGCAGGCGACATGTTCTTGCCCGCCGCGTTGATGATGATCTCCTTCTTGCGATCAACGAGCCGCACGTAGCCGTCGTCGTTGATCGTCCCGATGTCGCCGGTGTGCAGCCACCCCTCGGCATCGATGGCCTCAGCGGTCTGCTCGGGCTTGTTGCGGTAGCCCCTCATGACCGTCGCCCCGCGCACGAGCAGCTCTCCGTCGTCAGCAACCTTGACCTCGAGGCCGGGGAGCGGCAATCCCACCGTCCCGACCCTTATGCGGTCCTGCGGGTTGACGGTCATGACGCAAGACGTCTCACTCATGGCCCAGATCTCGCAGATCGGGATCCCCGCGGCAGCGAAGAACTCGAACACGTCGCGAGGCGTGGGCGCCGCTCCGGTGAGGAACCACTCAGCCTGGTCCACCCCCAGCTTGCGACGGATCGTCGAGCCAACGATCGCTTCAGCGACCTTCGCCTGCAGCTGGAGGACAGGGCCGGCCGGCTTGCCCGCCTGCACGACGCGGGCATTCTTCATCCCGGCCTCCATGGCCCAGCGCATCAGCTTGCCACGGACACCGGGTGCTGACTCGATCTCTGCCTCAAGACCTGCCTTCGTCTTCTCCCAGATGCGCGGAACCGGCAGGAACACCGTCGGGTGGACCTGCTTCACGACCTCCATCACGGTGCGCGGGTCCGCGCAGGTGGTGACAGTGAAGCCCCAGACCCCCAGCGGCGAATAGTGTCCGCTCCATCGGTCACCGATGTGCGCCGCGGGCAGGAACGAGACCGTGCGGCCACCCGGCGTGACCGGCAAGGCCTGCTGCAGAGACTGGATCTCACTCATCATGTTGCCGTGCGTGAGCTCGACACCCTTGGGCGGGCCTGTCGTGCCGGATGTATAGATCAACGTGAGGAGGTCCTCAGGGCCGACCGCCGACCACGTTGCCTCGAAATCGAACTGTGCGTCGCCGAGCGCCTCCAGCTGCCCGAGACTGAGCGTGCCGTCCGCTTCGCCGTCGACCACCACGAGGTGATCGATCGGCGTGCCGCCGTCGCGCACAGCCGTCAGGCGTTCGAGAAACGCAAGCTCGGTGATGACGATCCTGTTGCCCGCGTCGGCGAAGACGTACTCGATCTGCCCCTGTGCTGACGTGTTGTAGACGGAGAACGCGACGGCACCCAGATGCATGGCAGCGAGATCCACGACGTTGAACTCGGGCCGGTTGGTGAGCATGATCCCCACCGTGTCCCCGCGATTGAGGCCCAGCGCCGCCAGGCCAGCAGCCACCCGCCGCACCCGCTCAGCGAGGACTCCATACGTCAGCGAAACGCTGCCATCAGCCGTGCGTACAGCGACCTGCTCGGCCCGCGCAGCCGCCGTGACCTGAAATGCCTCGCACACTGTCCGCGCGCGCAGCGCGCGTTCGAACGCCTCGCTCGCGGCAGCACCGATCGTGCTCATTGCCTGCATGTCGTGCCTGACCTCTCATTGTCATTGAGGTGGAGAACGTTCGCCACCGGTGCCGCTCGGAACATCCGTCCCAGGGCCGGGAGCAACGTCAGGTCGATCAGGGAGCGCCAGTAGACGGCTCCGCCGACGTGGTCGTGCTTGTCGTAGAGGAACTCGCCTGCGACCATCACGCCTCCGCAAGTCTGAGATCGATGACGCCCGCCAGCGCAGCGCGGTGCGCGCCAGCCGTGCCGAACGCGATCTGGTCGGCCTTCGCCTTCTTCAGGTAGAGGTGCGTCGGGTGCTCCCAGGTCATGCCGATACCGCCGTGCAGCTGCACGGCCTCCTCGCCGGCGTGGACCGCGATGTCGCTGCAGTACGCCGCGGCGACGCGGACTGCGATCGGTACGTCGGTTCCCGCGGCGAGCGCGGCAGCGGCGTACCGGGCGGCCGCAGAGGCGGACTCGACCTCGGCGTACAGGTCGGCAAAGCGGTGCTTGAGCGCCTGGAAGCCTCCCACCACCCGGCCGAACTGCTTGCGCACCTTGAGGTAGGCCACGGTCTCCTCCAGACACCAGCGCGCGATGCCGACCTGCTCGGAGGCCAGCAGCCCGGCCCCAGCCAGCAGTGCGCTCTGGATCACGGCGTCACCATCGGTGAGCACCAGGTGTCCGGGGGCGCCGTGCAGCGTGACGTCGGCGACCTGGCGGCCCATGTCAAGGGAGACCACGGGCGTGATCGTCGCAGCGCTCTGCTCGACGACGTACAAGACGACACCGTCAATGGTCTGCACAGGCACGACCAGTACGTCCGACTCGAGCGCACCCGCGACGCTCCGCGCGCTACCGGTGACGCGACCGTCGATCGCGTTGAAATTCGGAAGGTCACCCTCGGGAGCGGTCGAGAGGGGTACGACGAGCGCGGCGGTGAGCTCACCTTCCGCCATGGCCGTGATCGTCTTCCGTGCCACGTCGTTCTCGACACAGGCGAGCAGAGCGGTCGTGGCCACGACCGAGCTGGTGAGGAACGGCACCGGCGCGGCCGCTCGGCCGAGCTCCTCCAACACTGCGGCTGCCTCGACCGCCGAGGCACCGGCGCCACCGAGTTCCTCGGGAACGAGCAGTCCGGCCAGGCCGAGATCGACCGCGAGGGCACGCCACAGCGGCTCGACGACCGACCGGTCACCGTCGTACATGGCGGTGACCGCGTCCGGTGTGCATCGATCCGCGAGCAGGTCGCGCACGGTGTGACGGAGGTCGATCTCGACGTCAGACGGAAGCACGTCGAGGTCGGACGCTGCATTCACAGGGGTGCTCACGATGCTCATTTGGCCAGTTCCTTCCAGGGGCGGTCCTTGTCATTGCGGTGCTCCGACGGGAGCCCGAGGACGCGCTCGGCGACGATGTTGCGGATGATCTCGGAGGTGCC
>NZ_JBMCZA010000139.1:12206-24898 GCF_048654705.1 Nocardioides sp. CPCC 206348 | reverse complement strand
CTGGCGGCGGCGCGGCCGTCGTACAACGTGCTGGCGCTGGAGGTCTGGCTGCCGGGGGTGGCGGAGAGCCTTGGGCGGGTGGGTGACGCGGGGGCCACCAATGTGCGGTTCTGCGGGGTCGATGCGGTGTGGACCTTCGAGCACCTGTTGGCCGCGGACAGCATCAGTGAGGTCTGGACGTTCTTCCCCGACCCCTGGCACAAGACGCGCCACAACAAGCGGCGCCTCGTCAACGTCGAGAACGCGCACCTGGTGGCGTCGCGGCTGGAGCCGGGTGGGCTGTGGCGGCTGGCGACGGACTGGGCCGACTATGCCGAGCAGATGGAGGCCGTGCTGGGAGCCGAGCCCCTGCTCGATGGTGGGCCCGTCGAGCGCTGGGACGAGCGCCCGGTGACGAAGTTCGAGCGCAAGGGGTTGGCCAAGGACCGCGTCATCGCGGACTTCGCGTACCGGCGTGTCACCGGACATTAACTTCCGCGATGCGGCGTGGCGCCCTCATCAGTTGGATGACGGGCGTACTTTCCGATCAGTGGCAGGTGGGGAAGCCGGCCACATCGGGAGGCCCGACGTGAACCATCACGACTGTGCAACCCGGTCCGTCTACCAGGGATAGGGCCGGGGCCCTACAGGGGCGCGGTCCGGTGAGGTTTCACGTGTCGAACACGAAGGCCCAGGCCACCACCCGTCGTACCTATGTCCTCGACACCAGCGTGCTGCTGGCAGACCCGGCCGCCCTGCGCCGGTTCGAGGAACACGAGGTCGTCCTGCCGGTGGTGGTGATCACGGAGCTCGAGGCAAAGCGGCATCACCCGGAGCTGGGGTACTTCGCCCGCAGCGCGTTGCGGATGCTCGACGAGTTGCGGGTCAAGCACGGTCGGCTGGACTCACCTGTCCCAGTGGGCGACGACGGCGGAACCATCCGCGTCGAGCTCAACCACACGGACGCTTCCTCGCTGCCGTCGGGCTTCCGGCTCGGGGACAACGACACGCGGATCCTCGCGGTGGCGCGCAACCTCGCCGACGAGGGCCACGACGTCATCCTGGTCTCCAAGGACCTGCCCATGCGGATCAAGGCCTCGGCGGTCGGGCTGGACGCCCAGGAGTACCGCGGGGAGACCCTGGGCGACTCCGACACCGGCTACTCCGGGATGGCTGAGGTCGAGGTCTCCGCCGAGGCCCTCGACGAGCTGTACGACGACGGGACCCTCGATCTCGCCGAGGCACGCGAGATGCCCTGCCACGTCGGCCTGGTCATGTTGTCCGAACGCGGCTCTGCGCTCGGGCGGGTGGGGCCGGACAAGCAGGTGCACCTCGTCAAGGGCGACCGCGAGGCGTTCGGCCTGCACGGACGCAGTGCCGAGCAGCGGGTCGCACTCGACATCCTGCTGGACCCCGAGGTCGGCATCGTGTCCCTCGGTGGCCGGGCCGGCACGGGCAAGTCGGCGCTGGCCCTGTGTGCCGGCCTCGAGGCGGTGATGGAGCGCCAGCAGCACAAGAAGGTCGTGGTGTTCCGCCCGCTCTTCGCCGTCGGCGGCCAGGAGCTCGGCTACCTGCCGGGCTCGGAGTCGGAGAAGATGTCGCCCTGGGGCCAGGCCGTGTTCGACACCCTCGGCGCCCTGACCTCGAAGGACGTCGTGGACGAGATCCTCGACCGCGGCATGCTGGAGGTCCTCCCGCTGACCCACATCCGGGGCCGGTCGTTGCACGACTCGTTCGTGATCGTCGACGAGGCGCAGTCCCTCGAGCGCAACGTGCTGCTCACCGTCCTGTCGCGAATCGGAGCGAACTCCAAGGTCGTGCTCACCCACGACGTCGCCCAGCGCGACAACCTGCGCGTCGGACGCCACGACGGTGTCGTCGCGGTGGTGGAGAAGCTCAAGGGCCACCCGCTCTTCGCCCACGTGACGCTGACCCGCTCGGAGCGCTCGCCGATCGCCGCGCTGGTCACCGAGATGCTGGAGAACGTGGTCGTGTAGCGCACCGGCTGACGCCGGGACGTCATACGTTGCGAGGGCTCTCGCCCACGGTTCGTATGACGTCCCCGGCAACCCGGGGCCGCGCATCACCCCGGTGGGACGAGTGGGGCGTACGTGACCACCGTGGTCAATGGGGTCGAAATGAACCGGGGAAACGGGCGCTTCGGTTTGCCTGAGCGAGATCCCTCAGGCATGGTGGTCGCTGGTCGCCGGCGGTGCTGACAATGGAGTCGGGCCCGATCGGGCGGTGATCAAGGTCCTGCTGTCGAGCCCGAGATTCGAGCACTTGTCGAAGCACGCGAACCCTTCACCGAAGCACCGTGGAGCACCGAAGCATGCCCACCTTGCCCAGGCGCCTCGCAAGGCTGCCCGCAACGTGGTCGTACTGTCGTCGGTGGCCGTAGCCGTCACGGGTGTCTCCGTGGCCGCTGGAGTCCTCGGCCAGGATGCTGCTCCGCCCGCCGCGAGCGCTGACCTCGACGCCCTCACCGCTGCCGGGACGGCCGATGTCGCCGTCCCGACCGAGCGGCGCGAAGTGCTCTCCCGCAATGACCGCCGCCCCGAGGCCGACCCCGCGAAGGCCGCCGGCCTCGACGAGTCCGGTCCGGCAGCGCTGACCGACGAGCGCAAGCTCTCCGAGTCGGACCCCAGGGACATCGCCCGCGCGCTCCTCGGTGAGTTCGGCTTCTCGGCCGACCAGTTCGGGTGCCTCGACTCGCTGTGGACCCGCGAGTCGGGCTGGCGCTGGAACGCCGACAACCCCTCGTCGAGCGCCTACGGCATCCCGCAGGCCCTCCCCGGCTCCAAGATGGCCTCGGCCGGCGCCGACTGGCAGAGCAACCCGGCCACCCAGATCCGCTGGGGACTGGGCTACATCCAGAACCGTTACGGCAGCCCCTGCGGCGCCTGGGCGCACAGCGAGTCCCACAACTGGTACTGAGCCGGTCACGCCGCGCCTGCGCAGGTAAAGGCGTGAGCGGGTGCATGATGCCCTCATCGCGGGACATCGGTGTCCCGCGCGACGGAAGGGCACTTCCATGCTCTGGACCATCATCGTCACCCTTGTCGGCGGCACGATCATCGGACTGATCGCCAAGGCCGTCGCGCCGGGTGACCGCGACAAGATCCCGCTGTGGCTGACCACGGTCTGCGGCATCGTCGGCATGCTCGCCGGCAGCTATCTCTACTGGGCCGTCGCGGGCAGCAACAACCCGAACTTCGACGGACACGAGGCCACGGCCGACAACGTGACCAACGGTATCGACTGGCTGCGCCACCTCTGGCAGGTCGCCGTCGCGGCGGTCGCCGTGATCGCGGCGGCTGCGATCACCGGCCGCAACAAGTCCGGAGCCTGATCGAGGCGGTGGCCCGCTCCCGTCAGGGGCGGGTCATCGCATCCAGGTCGAGGGCCGCGTCGAGCTCCTCGAGCGTCAGGACTCCCTGGTCGACGTACCCCATCGCGAGGACGGTCTCGCGGATGGTGCTCCCGGTGGCCAGCGCCTGCTTGGCGACCTTGGCGGCGGCCTCGTAGCCGAGGTGCTTGTTCAGCGGCGTCACGACGGACGGTGATGACGCCGCGTACCGCCGCATCCGCTCCGCGTCCGCGGTGATCCCGTCGATGCAGCGCTGGGCGAGGGTCGTGGTCGCCGTCGAGAGCAGCCGGACCGATTCCAGAACGTTGCGCGCCATCACCGGCATCGCGACGTTGAGCTCGAAGGAACCGCTGGCCCCGGCGGCCGTGACGGCAGCGTCGTTGCCGATCACCTGCATGCAGACCATCACGGTGGCCTCCGGCAGCACCGGGTTCACCTTGCCCGGCATGATCGAGGACCCCGGCTGCAGGTCGGGGAGGTGGATCTCGGCCAGGCCCGTCGTCGGTCCCGAACCCATCCAGCGCAGGTCGTTGCAGATCTTGGTCAGGCCGACCGCGATCGTGCGCAGCACGCCGCTGAGCTCGACGAGCGAGTCCCGGGTGCCCTGCGCCTCGAAGTGGTTGCGCGCCTCGGTGAACGGCTCGCCCGTGGCGGCGCTCAGTGCCCCGATGGCGGCCGCGGCGAACCCGGGCGGCGTGTTGATGCCCGTCCCGACCGCTGTGCCGCCCAGGGGCAGCTCTCGAACGCGAGGCAGCACGGCCTCCAGCCGCTCGATGCCGTAACGCACGGTCGCGGCGTACCCGCCGAACTCCTGGCCGAGGGTGACCGGGGTGGCGTCCATCAGGTGGGTGCGGCCCGACTTCACCAGCGAGGCGAACTCGGTCGCCTTGGCCTCGAGCGAGCCGGCGAGTACGGCGAGCGCCGGCACCAGGTCGCGGACGACGGCCAGGCTCGCGGCCACGTGGATGGCCGTGGGGAAGGTGTCGTTGCTCGACTGACTGGCGTTGACGTGGTCGTTCGGGTGCACCACGACGCCGGACCGTGCGGCGAGGGTGGCGACCACCTCGTTGGCGTTCATGTTGGAGCTGGTGCCCGATCCGGTCTGGAAGACGTCGATCGGGAACTGGTCGTCGTACCGGCCCTCGGCCACCTGTCGGGCAGCCGCCTCGATGGCCGCGGCGAGGTCGGCCGCGAGTACGCCCAGCTCGCCGTTGGCGTGGGCGGCGGCGGCCTTGACCTCGCCGAGGGCGTGGATCAGTGCCGGCTCGATCGGCGTGCCGCTGATCGGGAAGTTCTCGACTGCCCGCTGCGTCTGCGCCTGCCAGAGGGCCAGGGACGGGACCCGCACCTCGCCCATGGAGTCGTGCTCGGTCCGGAAGCTGGCGTCGCTCGTCACGTCCACGACGCTACTCGGCAGGCCATGCCGCGGCCACTGGTGGCGGAGTCAGCCAGCGACGGAGGCGGGTGCGGTCGCCAGTCGGGGCGCCGACCACTTCTGGACGAACTTCGTGGCCTCGGCCGCGGGAAGCGGCCGGGAGTAGTGGTATCCCTGGGCGAAGTGGCACCCGAGCCGGACCAGCTCGTTGCGCTGCTGCTCGGTCTCCACCCCTTCCGCGACGACATCGAGACCGAACGTCTCGCCGAGACGGACGATGGCCTCGACAAGCGCCTGGTCATCGCCTGAGGTGCCGACCCCGTCCACGAAGCTCCGGTCGATCTTCAGGATGCTCACGGGGAACCGCCGAAGGTAGCCGAGCGCCGAGTAGCCGGTCCCGAAGTCGTCGATGGCCAGGTGGACGCCGACTTCGTGCAACTGGGTCATCGCCCGGACGATCTGGGGGTCCCCGCCGGCGAGGATGCGCTCCGTGATCTCCAGTACCAGGGCCTCGTGCGGCAGGCCGTGGCGCTCCAGTGCGGTGATGACGACGTCGACGAATTCCGGATGGGCGAACTCGTGCGGCGTCACGTTCACTCCCATCTTCAGCAATCCGCTGTCGGGCCCGGTGCCTTGCCACTGGGCGGCCTGTTCGACCGCCCGGTCGATCACCCAGGCGCCGACGGCGATCGCGAGGTCGCTGTCCTCGACGACGTCGATGAAGTCGGCGGGAGCAAGCAGCCCACGCTCCGGATGCTGCCAGCGGATCAGGGCCTCGAACCCGACCACGACGGAGGCGTCGAGACCGATGATGGGCTGGTAGTGGAGCACGAACTGGTCCTGTTCCACGGCGAGGTCGAGCTCGCCGGCGGTCCGTGCCCGCAGCTGCATCACGTCGATCAGGGCCGGCCGGAAGAACTGCACGCCGCCCTTTCCGGCGTCCTTCGCCGCGTACATCGCGAGGTCGGCCTGCAGCAGCAGTTCCGCCGCCTGCTGGCCGTACGTGCTGGTCGTGACACCGAAGCTGGCCCCTGCATGAACGCTCTCTCCGCCGATGTCGAACGGCAGCCGGAAGTGCTCGAGCAGGCGCGAGGCGAGCTCGCAGGCCTCCTGGTCGCTCGCCACGCCCTCGACGAGGACCGCGAACTCGTCACCGCCGAGACGCGCACACGAGTCCGACGGCCGCAGGGCGGCCTGCAGCCGCTGCCCGACGCTGGCGAGCAGCGCGTCACCCGCGGCGTGGCCACGGGTGTCGTTGATGATCTTGAAGTTGTCCAGGTCGATCAGGAGGACGGCGATCGGCTTGCGCTCGGGATCGCTGCACGCGAGGGCGCGTTCGACGCGGTCGAGGAACATGGCCCGGTTGGGCAGCTGGGTCAGGGAGTCATGGAAGGCTTGGTACGCGAGGTCGCTCTCGAGCTGGCGGCGTTCGGTGATGTCGTGGAGCGTGACGACCACGCCGCTGACGCTCGGGTCGTCCATCAGGTTCCGGCAGGAGACCTCGAACAGGCGGACCCGGCCGCCGCGGTCCACGATCCGCCACTCGTCGCTCGGTCCGTGCCCCGAGCGGCGCTCGCCGAGCAGGACCCGGCTGAGGAGCAGACGGGCCCTGGAGGCGTCGCCGGCGATCACCATCGACTCCACGGTCCGGTCACGCGGTCCCTCTGGCTCCCATCCCAGCACGGTCTGCGCAGACGGCGTGTTGAACCGGAGCCGGAGCTGTTCGTCGAACACGAGGATGATGTCGGCTGCGTGCTGGAACAACGACCGGAAGTGCGCCTCGCTCCTCCGCTCGGCAACCTGGGCCGTGAGCTCGATGCTGTCGAGGGCAAGCATCATCTGGGACGCCAGGGCGCAGATGGGGTCGATGGTCTCCGGCCGGTCGACGCCAGGGCCGTGGACCATCAGCAGCCCGCTGATCCGCTCCTCACGCACCATCGCGGCCAGCAGCACGGTCTCACCTGCGCCGAGTGCCGCAGCGAGGGCGGGACCGCACGCCGCCGCAGTGGTGAGGACGAACTGCTGGCTGAGCAGCTCGTGCTCGTGGCACCGAAGGAGCGGGTCGAGGCCCTCGTCGGCCGTGCTCCGACGCCTGTCGCTGGAGTCGAACACCACCCGCAGGGGATGGCCGGTCGCGACGAGGAGGCGAGCCGAGTCGCAGGTGACGTCGGTCAGGGCCGCCAGGCCGACACGGTAGACGGTGTCCGGGTCCGAGGCGGCGACCAGGGCCTCGCCGGTACGGCGCATGGCGTACTCCCGGTGGGTCGCCTCGCGGGCCGCGCTGACCAGGCCCTTGAGGCGCAGCGACACCAGGAGGAAGAGCACCGCCGCGGTCGCCGCGGTCTCGAGAACGTGGCCGGAGCGGCCGTGCGAGAGCTCCCACAGCAGCAGGCCGGGAGCGGCGAGCGGGACCAGGGTGAGCAGGAGCAGGCGTCGGCTCGAGATCGGCTGTGGTGTCGGCCGCACCGGCTCGGTGAGGCGCGTCATGTCCGGTGACAGGGCCGCCGCGCCCCAGGCTCCGTAGAACACCATCCAGCCGAGGTCGACGACGCTGCCGGTCGACCAGCTGCCGTTCAGCTGGATCAGCCCGTAGACGGTGTCGGACGCGAGCAGGCCGACGGTGCCGATGCTGAGCAGCCACAGCGAGTGTGGTCGTCGCCCGGTGCCGATGAGGAGTCGCGCCAGCACGGCGAGGATCAGGACGTCTCCGAGCGGGTAGCCGATCGACACCGCCTTCTGGCCCCAGGTCAGCGTCGCGTCCTGTGTGTAGGGCTCGATCAGGTAGACCCAGACCAGCAGCCCGAGGGCCACGGTGACGATGCTGGCATCAATGGCGGCATGCTTGTCGCCGAGCGGCTTGACCACCCGGACCAGCACGAGCAGCCCGCCCGCAACCAGCGGGTACATCGCGAGATAGAACCCGTCGGCCGCGGAAGGGTACGGGTTGACCTGGCCGAACACGCTCGTCAGCAGGTCGTACGTCGTGTCTCCAGCCATCAGGGCGGAGACCCCCAGGGTCGCCAGCCACCAGGGCAGGCGTCGCCGTGGCCGGTTCACGACGGTGCCGACGACCAGACCGGTGAGCGAGAGCAGCCCGATGGCGGTCCACAGGTAGCGCGGTGCGTCAGGCAGCGCGAGGTACGACACGTACAGCGGAACCGCGACCAGCAGGTAGAGCACGAGCCATGACCTGGGTCGTCGGGGAACCACCGCGAGCGCTCGCGCGCTGTGGGGAGTGGTCCGGCGGCCCGGTCGCTGTTCGAGCATGACAGTCCTTGCGTGACTCGTCGCGACGGTCTTGTCGTGACAGTCCCCAGATCGGCCCGGGTGCAGGGGTCAGTCGCATTTCACCGGAACTGGGGAACAAGGACCCAGGAGAAGTGGCCCGAACGGGCCACGGCGCCTCAGTCGAAGAGCTCGCTGAGCCAGGACTCCTTCTTGCGCTTCTTGTTGTAGCCGTGCTGCTGCTGCGGGGCGTACTGCTGCCGCGGCTGCTGGTAGCCGTCGTACTCGGGCTGGCGCTGCGGAGGGGCTGCCTGTGCACGGGGCTGCTCGGTCTCGACGGAGCGGTCGATGATCTTGTCGAGCTCACCCCGGTCCAGCCAGACGCCGCGGCACTGGGGGCAGTAGTCGATCTCGATTCCGCTCCGCTCGCTCATGACCAGAGTGGTTTCGTCGACGGGGCAACGCATCAGCAGGGTTCCTTTCGAAGGGGGTACACCCGCGTCAACGGACGGCGGTTGCCCGCAGTTCCTGCCGAACGCCGCCAGGGGTCCCAAAACAAGCAGAAGTGCTTGCTTCGCTGATGTGACGTGGCTTACGTTCTGCGCGAACCCGTCACCGAGGAGACACATTGAGCTCGTCCAGCACCGTCTGCCAGGCCTTCCAGCAGACCGCGAAGGTCAACCCCGACGCCGTTGCCGTCCGTACCCCGGGAGACAAGGTCTCCGTCACCTGGCGCGAGCTGTCCGACCGCGTCCGCAAGGTCGCAGCGGGCCTGGCGAGCCTCGGCGTCAAGCGCGGCGACACGGTCGCCATCATGGTGACGAACCGGCCGGAGTCGGCCTGGATCGACGCCGGTGCGATGCACCTGGGCGCCACTGCCTTCTCGATCTACAACACCTCGGCGCCGGAGCAGGTCGCCTACCTCTTCAGCAACGCCGAGAACAGGGTCGTCTTCACCGAGACCGCCCTGCTGCCGACCATCCTCGCGTCCGGCGCGCCGCTCGAGCACGTCATCGTGGTCGACGGGAAGCCCGAGGGCGCCACGATGACCCTGGCGGAGCTGGAAGCCGCCGGCGACCCCGACTTCGACTTCGACGCCGCGTGGAAGGCGGTCACGCCCGACGACCTGCTCACCCTCATCTACACGTCCGGTACGACGGGCCCGCCGAAGGGCGTGCAGCTGACCCACGGCAACCTGATGAGCATCCTGGAGTCGGTGACGGCCAACTTCCCGATGCCGTTCGGTGGGCGGATCACCTCGTTCCTGCCGATGGCCCACATCGCTGACCGCGCCACGTCGCAGTACGGCCTGTGCGCCCGCGGCACCCAGGTCACCTACATCGCTGACCCGCGCACGATCGCCGCCGCCCTCCCCGATTGCAAGCCGACCATCTGGTTCGCCGTCCCGCGCGTCTGGGAGAAGATCAAGGCCGGTGTCGAGGCCAAGGTCGCGAACGAGCCCGACGACAAGAAGCGGAAGATCGCCCAGTTCGCGCTGGGGATGGCCGAGAAGAAGGCCGACGCCCGGCTGGCCGGCAAGGGCCTGAACCCGATCGACTCCGTGAAGTTCGCCGTTGCCGACAAGCTGGTGCTGTCGAAGATGCGCGAGGCCCTCGGCATGCAGGAACTGGTCTGGGCCTGGTCGGGTGCGGCTGCGATCTCTCCCGAGACCCTCAAGTTCTTCATCGGTCTCGGCATCGAGGTCTGTGAGCTGTGGGGCATGTCCGAGACGTGCGGCGGCTCGACCCTCAACCCTCCGGGCAAGCAGAAGCTCGGCACGGTCGGTCCGGCGATCCCCGGTGTCGAGATCAAGCTGGCCGAGGACGGCGAGCTCCTCGTCCGCGGCCCGGGCAACATGATCGGCTACCGCAAGGACCCCGAGAAGACGGCCGAAGCCCTGGACGCCGACGGCTGGATCCACACCGGTGACATCGGCACGGTCGACGAGGACGGGTACTACTCGATCGTGGACCGCAAGAAGGAGCTGATCATCAGCGCCGCCGGAAAGAACATGTCGCCGTCCAACATCGAGAACACCCTCAAGGTGACCACGCCGCTGGCCGCCGCAATCGTCTGCATCGGTGACGCCCGGGCCTTCAACACCGCGCTGGTCGTCCTCGACCCCGACGCCGCGGCGGCGTACGCCGAGAAGGCCGGTGTCGCTGCCGACCCGGCCGTGCTCGCCAAGGACCCCGGCCTTCGGGCGCTGATCCAGCAGGGCATCGACGCCGGCAACGCGAAGCTCTCCCGCGTCGAGCAGGTGAAGAAGTTCGAGGTCGTCCCGTCGTTCTGGATGCCCGGTGGCGACGAGCTCACCCCGACCCTCAAGCTCAAGCGGAAGCCGATCGCCGAGAAGTACTCGGCGCAGATCGACGCGCTCTACGCCTGACCAGGAAGCAGCACAGCGCATGGGGCGCGAACCTCAGCAGGAACGGAGCCGGGCCACCCGGGAGAGCCTTCTCGACGCAACGATCGAGAGCCTGGCTGAAGTCGGGTGGCACGGCACCACCGTCGTGGCGGTGGCGGCGCGCGCGGGCGTCTCCCGCGGCGCCGCCCAGCACCATTTCTCGAGCCGTGACGACCTCGTGCGCGACGCGGTGGAGCGGGTGAGCGAAGGACTCGGCGAGCGGTTGCGCACTCGACCGGTCGACGAGCAGGACGACGACAACCCGGTGCTCGACGTCCTGACCCGCTTGACCAGCGTCTGGACCGACGTGGTCGGCCGGGCCGCGCTGAACCTCTGGGTGGCGGCGGCCTCGGACCCGGCCCTGCGGGCGCTGGTCGTCCCGATAGAGCGCCAGTTCAGCCGTGAGATGGAGGCGCTCACCATCGAGCTGCTGCACGCCGACCCGAGCCGGCAGGAGGTTCAGTCGTCGGTACGGCTGACCCTGGACGTCGCGCGCGGGATCGGCCTCGGCGCGGCGGTCCGCCAGGACCTCCAGCAGCGCAAGGCCGACCTGGCCCAGTGGGCCGCGATCCTCGGCACCATGCCCGGCATCGGGGGCGGACTGGGCCTCTGACCTACTCGGCGGAGCGGACCCGGATCCCGCCGAGCGGCACGGTGACGGCGCCGGACGGGTCGGTGAAGAAGTCGTTGCCCTTGTCGTCGACGACGATGAACGCCGGGAAGTTCTCGACCTCGATCTTCCACACCGCTTCCATGCCGAGCTCGGGGTACTCCAGCACTTCCTGGCTCTTGATGCAGTCCTGGGCCAGTCGTGCGGCCGGGCCACCGATCGAACCGAGGTAGAACCCGCCGAACTCGTTGCAGGCCTCGGTGACCTGCTTGCTGCGGTTGCCCTTGGCGAGCATCACCATCGAGCCGCCGGCGGCCTGGAACGCCTTGACGTAGGAGTCCATCCGGCCGGCAGTCGTCGGGCCGAAGGACCCGGACGCCATGCCTGCCGGGGTCTTGGCGGGGCCGGCGTAGTAGACCGGGTGGTTCTTGAGGTACTCCGGCATCGGCTGGCCCGAGTCGAGCAGCTCCTGGATCTTGGCGTGCGCGATGTCGCGCGCCACGACCAGCGGACCGGTGAGCGAGAGCCGGGTCTTCACGGGGAACTGCGAGAGCTGGGCAAGGATCTCGCTCATCGGGCGGTTCAGGTCGACCTCGACCACCTCGCCGCCGGAGATGTCCTCGGCGACGCCGGCGTCGGGCATGTACTGCGCGGGGTCGGTCTCCAGCTGCTCCAGGAACACGCCGTCCGCGGTGATCTTGCCCAGTGCCTGGCGGTCGGCCGAGCAGGAGACCGCGATCGCCACGGGGCAGGACGCGCCGTGGCGGGGGAGGCGGACCACGCGCACGTCGTGGCAGAAGTACTTGCCACCGAACTGTGCGCCGATCCCGAACTCCTGGGTGAGCTTGAAGACCTCCTCCTCGAGCTCGAGGTCGCGGAAGCCGTGGGCGCTCATGCTGCCCTCGGTGGGGAGGTTGTCGAGGTAGTGCGCCGAGGCGTACTTCGCGGTCTTGAGGGCGAACTCCGCGCTGGTGCCGCCGATGACGACCGCCAGGTGGTACGGCGGGCAGGCGGCCGTGCCGAGCGAGCGGATCTTCTCGTCCAGGAACTCCAGCATCCGCTTGGGGTTCAGGACGGCCTTGGTCTCCTGGAACAGGAAGGACTTGTTGGCCGAGCCGCCGCCCTTGGCCATGAAGAGGAACTTGTACTCCGGCCCCTTCTCGCCCTGGGCCGTCGAGTAGAGCTCGATCTGGGCCGGCAGGTTGGTGCCGGTGTTCTTCTCGTCGTACGTCGTCAGCGGGGCGAGCTGGCTGTAGCGCAGGTTCAGCTTCGTGTAGGCGTCGTACACGCCCCGGCTGATCGCCTCGCCGTCGTCGGCGCCGGTGAGGACGCCTTCGGACTTCTTGCCCATCACGATCGCGGTGCCGGTGTCCTGGCACATCGGCAGCACGCCGCCGGCGGAGATGTTGACGTTCTTGAGCAGGTCGAGCGCCACGAAGCGGTCGTTCCCCGAGGCCTCGGGGTCGTCGATGATCTTGCGCAGCTGCTTGAGGTGCGCCGGGCGCAGGTAGTGGCTGATGTCGTGCATCGCCTCGGAGGTGAGCCGCTGGATCGCGGCCGGATCGACCTGGAGGAACGTGCGGCCGTCAGGCCCCTCGACCGTCGAAACGCCTTCGGTCGTGATCAACCGGTAGGGGGTGTCGTCCTTGCCGGTCGGAAGGAGGTCGGAATACCGGAACTCTGCGTCAGCCACGACTACCGAGGATATCGCTGATCCGGAATGACG
>NZ_JBMCZA010000139.1:11569-12124 GCF_048654705.1 Nocardioides sp. CPCC 206348 | reverse complement strand
CCGAGCTCGATCACGGCACCGACCGGGAGACCGGCCTGTGCGGTGCTGAGCGTGATGCGCACGCCGTCGATGCGGTTGAGGTACGCGCCGCCCGGGTGCTTGCGCTGCAGGTTGATCGCCACCTCGCCGAGCCCGGCCACGTTGATGACCGTGTTCGGGGAGACGTTGATCGGGATCGTCTTCCCGGCGATCACCAGGTTGACCAGCTCCATCTTCATGTCACTGGTCCAGACGCCGTCCTGCAGCTTGCCGCTGGCCGTCACCTTGATGGCGGTGGCCTTGATCAGGCCGCCGAGCAGGTTGAGGCCGGCGGTCCTGTTGGTGTTGACGATCTCGGCGTTGCCGAAGACATCCCTGGTGGAGGTCGTCGTCGAGGTCACCACACCGGTGGTGAGGACACCGGGGACGTTCACTCCGGCGGTGGTGTTGGTGAGGGTCTTGCCGTTGCTGGAGCCGTACGGCGTACCGACGCGAGCGGTCGGGTCACTGATGACCTGGATGCTGTCGCCCACCGAAGCGTCGACGCGGGTGCCGTAGGCCGTACCGGAGAGACCG
>NZ_JBMCZA010000139.1:10863-11559 GCF_048654705.1 Nocardioides sp. CPCC 206348 | reverse complement strand
CCGAGCTCGATCACGGCACCGACCGGGAGACCGGCCTGCGCGGTGCTGAGCGTGATGCGGATGCCGTCGATGCGGTTGAGGGCCGCGCCGTCCGGGTGCTTGCGCTGCAGGTTGATCGCGACTTCACCGAGGCCCGCCACGTTGATGATGGTGTTCGGTGAAACGTTGATCGGGATCGTCTTGCCGGCGATCACCAGGTTGACCAGGTCCATCTTCATGGAGCTGGTCCACACGCCGTCCTGCATCTTGCCGTAGGCCGTCACCTTGATGGCGTTGGCCTTGATCAGGCCGCCGAGCAGGTTGATGCCGGCCGTCTGGTTCGTGTTGGTGATCTCCGCATTGCCGAAGGCGTCCTTGGTGGACGTCGTCGTCGAGGTCACCACGCCGGTGGTGAGCAGTCCGGGGATCTTCACACCGAGCGTCGAGTTGGTCAGCGTCTTGCCGTTGCTGGAGCCGTACGGCGTGCCGACGCGAGCGGTCGGGTCGCTGATGACCTGGATCTCGTCGCCGACGTCTGCCTGGACACGGGTGCCGTAGGCGGTGCCGGAGAGGCCAGCGCCCGAGGACGGGTCGACCTCGGAGAGGTACTGGTTGACCGGGTTGACCAGGATCGTGACGCCGGCCGGGTAGCCGCCCGTCGGCTGCAGCAGCGTGACGCCGAGCGCCCAGCCGATGGTGCCGGCGGTGCGGTCGACC
>NZ_JBMCZA010000139.1:10367-10853 GCF_048654705.1 Nocardioides sp. CPCC 206348 | reverse complement strand
GTGACGCCGTAGTTCTTCGGGATGTTCAGCGGCAGGTTGACGCCGACGATCTTGATGCCCGCGAACTGCGTGTTGGCGGTGTGCGAAGCGGTGCCGTCCGAGCGACCGACCGTGGAGATCGTCGTCGTGAGGGCGTCGACCCGGATGAGGCCGCCGAGGAGGTCCACCTTGGCGGTGCGCGCCCACGAGTTGAGCGTCGTGGTCTTGGCAACCTTGTTGACGTTCGCGCTGGTGGTGGTTTCGATGGCGCCGACCGAGAGCAGGCCAGCAACATTCGCCGCAGCGGTGCTGTTCTTGGAGGAGGAGGAGTTGGCTCCTCCGGTGACCGAGGACTGGGCCGTGAGGTCTGAGTTGACCAAGCTGTCCTGGACCTTGACGTACGTTCCGCCGGTGCTGGCGGCGTAACTCCACAGAACAGGCTCTGCAGCCTGCGCCGGTGTGGCCGTCAGGCCCGCGCCCAGGAGGGCGAAGGTGACTACCGAGATT
>NZ_JBMCZA010000139.1:7880-10357 GCF_048654705.1 Nocardioides sp. CPCC 206348 | reverse complement strand
ACCGTGGAGATCGTCGTCGTGAGGGCGTCGACCCGGATCAGGCCGCCGAGCAGGTCCACCTTGGCCGTGCGCGCCCACGAGTTCAGCGTCGTGGTCTTGGCGACCGTGTTGACGTTCGCGCTGGTGGTGGTCTCGATGGCGCCGACCGAGAGCAGGCCAGCGACATTCGCAGCAGCAGTGCTGTTCTTGGAGGAGGACGACTTCGCGCCTCCCGTGACCGAGGACTGGGCCGTGAGGTCGGAGTTGACCAAGCCGTCCTGGACCTTGATGTACGTACCGCCGGTGGCGGCTGCGTAGCTCCAGACAACAGGCTCAGCAGCCTGCGCCGGCGTAGGCGTCAGTGTCAGGCCCGCGCCCAAGAGGGCGAAGGTGACTCCAGAGACAATCTTCCGCGCGTTCACGGGACCCCATTCCCATTGATGGCAAGTATTGAGTTACAGGCGTTGGAGATCACTCTCCGCCTGTTCCTGCCGAAATCCGAGTACTTTCCGCAGATTTAACGAAGGGTAGCCATAGAAGGTCACGCTCGGGAAACCGGTGCGACTTCCGGGACATGGCATAGACCAGCGGATCTGGCTGTTCCACCACCGTGAAGGTGTACGACGTCGTGGTGATCGGAGCCGGCCAGGCCGGCCTGTCGGCGTCGTACCACCTCACCCGGCTGGGCCTCGAACACGTCGTGCTCGACGCGAATGCGCGCCCCGGCGGCGCCTGGCAGCACCGCTGGGACTCGCTGAGCATGGAGGACGTCCACGGGGTCGCGGACCTGCCGGACGCGACGGCGCCCCGCGGCTCGACCGAACGCGCGAACGCGGTCCTGCCGGACTGGTTCGCGCGCTACGAGGCGGAGCGGGGCCTGCCGGTCGTCCGTCCCGTCCGGGTGGACCGGGTGACGTCCGAGGGTGACCTGCTGGTGGTGCACGCGGGCGCCCGGACCTGGTGGACCCGCACCCTGATCAACGCGACGGGGACGTGGACGCAGCCGTTCGTGCCGCACTACCCGGGCGTGGAGTCGTTCCGCGGCGAGCAGCTGCACACGGTGGACTACCCCGGCCCGGAGCACTTCGACGGCAAGCGGGTGCTGGTGGTCGGCGGTGGCGCGTCGGCGGTGCAGTTCATCGGCGAGCTCGCGCCCCGGACCGACGTGCTCTGGGTGACCCGGCGTCCGCCCGTGTGGCGTGACCACTTCGACGAGCGCACCGGCCGCGACGCGATCGAGCTGGTCCAGGAACGCGTGCGCGCCGGCCTGCCGCCGGCCAGCGTGGTCAGCGTGACCGGTCTGGGGCTGCGCCCGCAGGAGCAGGAGGCCTCGCGGCTGGGCGCCTATGACCGTCGTCGGCCGATGTTCGCCCGGATCGAGGCTGACGGGGTGCGCTGGGCGGACGGCAGCTTCGAGCCCGTGGACGTGATCTTGTGGGCCACCGGCTTCCGGCCGGCCGTCGCGCACCTCGCGCCGCTGCACCTGCGCAGCGAGCTCGGCGGGATCGCGCTGCTCCAGACCGGCGCCGACGTCCAGACGGCCACGACGGTCGAGCGCGATCCCCGGGTGCACCTGGTGGGCTACGGGCCCTCGGCCAGCACCATCGGCGGCAACCGTGCCGGGCGTGCGGCCGCCGTCGCCGTACGCCGCCAGCTGGCGGAGCTCGACGGTCCGCTATCGTCGGCGACATCCATCCCACGGGAGTCCGCAGCAGCGGGCTGAGAGGGAGCTGAAGCTGCTCCGACCGTCGAACCTGATCCGGCTCATACCGGCGAAGGAAGAGAAGGAGCAGCCCATGCGCTTTTCACCGGTCCCCCGGTTGACCTGTCTGGTCTCCGAGCACGACGACCTCTCGGTCCTGACCCGACTGGCCGAGCTCGGCGTCGACGGGTTCCAGGTCCGGTCGAAGGCGTACGACGCCCGCGGGTTGATCGAGCTGACCCGGACCGTGATCGCTGCGGTCCGTCCGTCCGGGGCGTCGGTGATCGTCAACGACCGCGTCGACGTCGCGGTCGCGGCCGGGGCCGACGGTGCACACCTCGGGTCCGGCGACCTGCCGGTCGCGGTCGCGCGATCCCTGGCGCCGGGGCTCCTCCTGGGGGCGACCTGCCGCTCGCTCGCCGAGGTCGAGAGTGCAGCCTCCGAGGGTGCGGACTACGCCGGCGTCGGGCCGGTCTTCGCCACGACCAGCAAGATCGGGCTGCCCGAACCGCTCGGCACCGCGGGCCTGCGGGGAGTGGTCGGCCGCCTGCCGGTGATCGCGATCGGCGGAATCACTGCCGCTGACGCGGCGGACGTGCTGGCAGCCGGAGCGTCCGGCGTGGCCGTCATCGGCGGCATCTGGCGACCGCCCGATCCGGTCCGGGCAGCAGAGGAGCTCCTCGCGGCGATCGGGTGAGCGGCATGCGCGTCACCGTCCTCGGCGCCGGCATCATCGGCCTGGCCGTGGCCGACGAGCTGATCCGCCGTGGCCACGCCGTCACGGTCGTCGATCCGC
>NZ_JBMCZA010000139.1:7622-7837 GCF_048654705.1 Nocardioides sp. CPCC 206348 | reverse complement strand
TGAGCCCGGCGGCCGAGGTCTGGCACGGCGAGGAGGAGGTCCTCCGGCTCGGCACGGCCTCGCTCGCACTGTGGCCCGCGCTGGCCGATCGGCTCGGCGTCGAGCTGCGGACCGCCCCCACCCTTCTCGTCGGGTACGACGCCGGCGACCTGCAGCAGGTCGAACGGCAGGTGTCGCTGGTCGGTGGCCTGGGTGGCCGGGCGACGCTGCTCGAC
>NZ_JBMCZA010000139.1:7133-7544 GCF_048654705.1 Nocardioides sp. CPCC 206348 | reverse complement strand
GCGTTGCTGGGCAGGGTGGCCGTCGTACCGCAGGATCCGGGCGGAGCGGACGTCGTGGTCATCGCCACCGGCGCGCGCCTGCCGGAGCCGTGGACCGGACTGGTTCGGGGTGTGCGCGGCGAGGTCCTCCGGGTCCGGAGCGACGATCCGCCGACCCACACCGTCCGCGGCTGGGTCGGCGGCGAGCCGGTCTACCTGGTGCCACGACGCAACGGCGAGGTCGTCGTCGGCGCCACCTCCGAGGAGCACCTGGCTCCTCCCGTCGTGACGGCCGGTGGTGTCCACCGGTTGCTCACGGCTGCCCGCACGCTGTGGCCCGGGCTCGATCGCGCCGAGCTCGTCGAGTCGACGGCGCGGGACCGGCCGGCGACGACGGACGGCCGTCCCCTGATCGGGCCCAGTGGTGTCGAC
>NZ_JBMCZA010000139.1:5933-7078 GCF_048654705.1 Nocardioides sp. CPCC 206348 | reverse complement strand
CTCGACGGCGCCCCGGTCGACCCCTCGGTCGACCCGCGGCGGTTCACCAGCACGCCAGGAAAGGAACGACATGACCATCACGCACAACGGTGAGGCACTGACCCTGGAGGCCCGCGCGACCGTGGCGGACCTGCTCACCCTCCGCTTCGACGACCCGCGTCCCCACGGCATCGCGGTCGCCGTCAACGGCGAGGTGGCGCCACGTGGCGACTGGCCCGGCTGGGTGCTCGTCGAGGGCGACGTCATCGACGTCGTGACCGCGGTGCAGGGCGGATGACGACGCCGCGCGGCGATGACCTGGTCATCGCGGGGGAGGTCCTGTCCTCCCGGCTCTTCCTGGGGACCGGGGGACTCCCGCAGGTCGCCCTCGTGGCGCCGATCCTGGCCGCGGCCCGGCCGGCCGTGGTCACCGTGTCGATCCGGCGCACCTCGTCGGTCGGGGAGGGCGGACTGCTCGCGGTGCTGCGCGACGCGGGGGTGCGGCTGCTTCCCAACACTGCCGGGTGCCTGTCGGCGCGCGAGGCCGTGATCACCGCGGAGCTGGCGCGGGAGGCGCTCGAGACCAACTGGGTGAAGCTCGAGGTGATCGGCGACGATCGGTCGCTGCTCCCGGACGTCGTGGAGCTCCTCGACGCCGCCGCGGAGCTGGTTCGGCGCGGATTCACGGTCCTGCCCTACTCCACCGACGACCCCGTCATCGCCCGTCGACTCGTCGACGCCGGCTGCGCTGCCGTGATGCCGCTCGGATCACCGATCGGTTCAGGCCTCGGGGTGCTGAATCCCCACGCGATCGAGGCCGTGCGTGCGGCGGTGGACGTGCCCGTGGTGCTCGATGCGGGCGTCGGCACTGCCAGCGACGCCGCACTCGCCATGGAGCTCGGCTGCGACGCCGTGCTGGCGGCCACCGCTGTCACCCGCGCCGACGACCCGGTCGCGATGGCCCGCGCGCTTCGCCTGGGTGTCGATGCCGGGCGGATCGCCCGACAGGCGGGGCGGATCCCGCGGCAGGCCACGGCCCGCGCCTCCAGCCCCGTCACCGGACGCATCGGGGCGACCGGATGAGCGCCCGCCTGCTCCTGCTCACCGACCGGACCCTCCTGCCGCCCGGTCGCACGCTGGACGACGTGCTGCGCGCGGCGGCAGCC
>NZ_JBMCZA010000139.1:1547-5852 GCF_048654705.1 Nocardioides sp. CPCC 206348 | reverse complement strand
GCGCATCGGCCGGTCCTGCGGAGCGTGGGACTCCACGTCCCGGCGGGCGCCTCGCCGGCGGTCCGGGCGACGCGATGGGGACGTTCGTGCCACAGCCGGGCCGATGTCGCCCGCGCGGCGAGCGACGGCGCCTGGTGGGCCACCTTGTCGCCGTACACCTGGACGGAGAGCAAGCCGGGCCACGGCCCGCCGTTGCCCGAGGGCGCGTTCACGGGGTACTCCATCCCGACCTATGCGCTCGGCGGCGTGACGCCGGACAACGCGGAACAGGCCCGGAAGGCGGGGGCGTACGGCGTCGCGGTGATGGGCGCCGTGATGCGGTCCGAGGACCCGGGAGCCGTCGTGGCCGCCCTGCTGCAGGCGGTGACGCCGTGACCCCACCCGTCGTCGTCACCATTGCCGGCACCGACTCCGGCGGAG
Organism: Nocardioides sp. CPCC 206348; assembly: GCF_048654705.1. Classification (NCBI taxonomy): domain Bacteria; kingdom Bacillati; phylum Actinomycetota; class Actinomycetes; order Propionibacteriales; family Nocardioidaceae; genus Nocardioides; species Nocardioides sp. CPCC 206348. The sequence continues at coordinate 5,432 of NZ_JBMCZA010000139.1, read as the reverse complement.
CTGCCGGGATCGCGGCGGACCTGACCACGTTCGCCGCACTCGGTGTCCACGGCGCCTGCGTGGTCACCGCGGTGACTGCCCAGGACACCACCGGCGTGCGCGCGATCCATCCGGTGCCGCTCGACATCGTCGCGGCCCAGCTCGACGCGGTGCTCGAGGACCTCGACCCGGTGGCCGTGAAGACCGGGATGCTCGGCACCGCCGAGGTGGTCCGCCTGGTCGCCGAGCGCTGCGCCGGACGGATCCTCGTCGTCGACCCCGTCCTCGTCGCGACGTCGGGCGCGGTCCTCGCCGATGCCGCCGTCGTGCAGGCCTATCGGGACCACCTGCTGCCGGTCGCCACGGCGAGCACCCCCAACGAGGAGGAGTTCATCGCGCTCGGCAGGCCCGACCGGCCCGGCGTGATCGTGACCCGCGGTGGCGACATCCCGACCACCAACGACCACGGCACCGGCTGCACCCACAGCAGCGCGCTCGCCGCCCACCTGGCGCTCGGCGCCGACCTCGCCACCGCGGCCGAGCGCGCCGCGGCGTACGTCTCACAACAGCTGAATCTCGGCAAGGACTGGAAGCTCGGCCGCGGCCGAGGACCCGTCGCACACATCCAAGGAGAACACCGATGACCGTCCACCCCGCCCACACGCGGATCCTCAAGAGCGACGACCACAGCGACATCGAGGTCCCGTTCACCCGCGTCGCGCTGACCAACGGCGAGACCTTCGACCGATACTGCACCGAGGGCCCCGGCTCCGAGCCCGAACGCGGTCTGCCCCCGCTGCGTGACGGCTGGATCGAAGGCCGCGGCGACACCGGGACCTACGACGGCCGCGAGCCCCAGCTGCTCGACAACGGCCGCGCTGCGCTGCGTCGCGGTGAGGCCCAGGGGGAGTGGCAGGGCGAGCGTCGTGCCCCCCGCCGCTCGACGGGCGCTCCCGTCACCCAGATGGCCTACGCACGCGCGGGCATCGTCACCGAGGAGATGCGGTACGTCGCCGCGCGCGAGCAGTGCGACGTGGAGCTGGTGCGCAGCGAGGTCGCCGCCGGCCGCGCGATCATCCCCGTCAACGTGAACCACCCCGAGTCGGAGCCGATGATCATCGGCAAGCGGTTCCTCGTGAAGATCAACGCCAACATCGGCAACTCGGCCGTGACCAGCAGCATCGCCGAGGAGGTCGACAAGCTCACCCACGCGATCACGTGGGGCGCCGACACCGTGATGGACCTGTCGACCGGCGACGACATCCACACCACCCGCGAGTGGATCATCCGCAACAGTCCCGTGCCCATCGGCACCGTGCCGATCTACCAGGCCCTCGAGAAGGTCAACGGCGAGGCCGACAAGCTCACGTGGGAGATCTTCCGCGACACCGTGATCGAGCAGTGTGAACAGGGCGTCGACTACATGACCGTCCACGCCGGGGTGCTGCTGCGCTACGTCCCGATGACCGCCCGCCGCGTCACCGGCATCGTCAGCCGCGGCGGCTCGATCATGGCCGGGTGGTGCCTGGCCCACCACGAGGAGAACTTCCTCTACACGCACTTCGACGAGCTCTGCGAGATCTTCCGTCAGTACGACGTCAGCTTCTCCCTCGGCGACGGACTCCGCCCCGGCTCGACCGCCGACGCCAACGACGAAGCGCAGTTCTCGGAGCTCCGGACCCTTGCCGAGCTGACGAAGCGCGCCTGGGAGTACGACGTCCAGGTGATGGTCGAAGGTCCCGGCCACGTCCCGCTGCACCTGGTCGAGGAGAACGTCCGGCTCCAGCAGGACTGGTGCCACGGCGCGCCGTTCTACACGCTCGGCCCGCTCGCCACCGACATCGCACCCGGCTACGACCACATCACCTCGGCCATCGGCGCCGCGACGATCGCCATGCACGGCACGGCGATGCTCTGCTACGTCACGCCCAAGGAGCACCTCGGCCTGCCGAACCGCGACGACGTGAAGACCGGTGTGATCACCTACAAGCTGGCCGCCCACGCCGCCGACCTGGCCAAGGGCCACCCCGGCGCCCGCGACTGGGACGACGCCTTGTCGAAGGCCCGCTTCGAGTTCCGCTGGCGCGACCAGTTCGCCCTGTCCCTCGACCCCGTCACGGCTGAGGAGTTCCACGACGAGACCCTGCCCGCCGAGAACGCCAAGACTGCGCACTTCTGCTCGATGTGCGGCCCGAAGTTCTGCTCGATGAAGATCAGCCAGGACGTGCGGGACCGGTTCGGTGCGGACCTCTCGCCCGAGGACGCCGTGCTCGGGATGAAGGAGAAGTCCGAGGAGTTCCTCGAGCTGGGGGCGTCGGTGTACGTCGAGCCGTCGGCCGGGGTCGTCGAGTAGTCGACGCGTCCTCAGTCGGACGTCAACGCGACCCGCAACGCGCCGTAGTTCTCGTCGCTCGACACACCACCGACCTGCACGTAGTAGGTCGCGCCGGACATGGCGTCGAAGGACGACCGGGCCTGGAGGGAGAGGGTGACGAGGCCGGGCGACAGCGGACGCCACCAATCGTCGTTGCACGCGTCGTCGACCGGTGAGAGGGATCCGGTGTCGTCGACGGTGTAGACGGCGACAGCGGTGTCGAACCGGGTGCCGGCCGTGTCGATCGTGATCCGGCCGGCGCCCGTCACGGTGAACCAGACCGTGTGGGTGGCGCGGTAGTCCGGCTGGTCCTCCCACGGCTCCGTGCACGGGTTGGCCTGCTCGGCCTCGAGGGCGGAACCGGAGGTCTGCACCGTCGCAGTTCCGGTCAGGGCGATCGCGCCTCCCGGGGTGTCGTTGCCCGGCGGCCGGCCCGTCGGCGGCGAGCCGCCCCCTGCGTCGACCCTGTGGTGGTCGGCGTCGTAGGCGAAGCAGTCGATCGCCGTCACCCGGCCGTCGGGATCGGTGATGGTGCCGGTGAGCGGGCCGCTGGTGATCGTGCTGCGCTGGGTCCATGTGCCGGACCAGAGCACGGCCGGCGCCACGGTCCCGCCGGACCAGGCGAGCGTGACGGTGGCGGTGACCGGATCGCCCTGAAGGGTCGTGCCGGGCAGGTCCAGGGACGTCCCGTCCTCGATCTCGGCCAGGGTCGCCGTGGTCGCGCTGGAGTAGAACGCCCCGGTGTCGTCCTCGACGTCGTCCGGCGTCCCCGCGTCGTCGTACGTCGACAGGGTCAGCCCCCAGTCCTCGGTCGCCGTGTCGATCCACAGCTCATCGACCCGGGATCCCTGCTGGACCGGGAAGCACCACGCGCCGGAGGAGCTGGCGCTCGTGACCTGCGCCTTCGGGTCGGATTGTCGATCCATGGTCCGCGACACGACGGAACCGCTGCAGCCACTGACTTCCGCCGTGCTGCCGTTGTCGAACTCGAGGTGCGCTGTGCCCACGACCTCGAGTGCGCGGGCGACCGTCAGGTGCACCTCCTGGCCGTTGGTCGTGCCGGACCCGGGGCCGGTTCCTGTGTGGGTGACGGTGGGGTGCAGCTCGGTGACCTCGGCAGTGAGCGTCATGGCGCCGCGCACGAACGGTTGCCCGGGGAGGGGGAGGTACTGGCCGTGGGCGACCAGGCGCACGTGCCCCTCGGCGTACTCGACCTCCCACGGCGCGCCTGTTGGTGCCACGAAGTGCTCCGGCACCCAGTTGACGTGGCCGCGGTAGGTGTCCCCGTCCAGCGAGACGCCGATGTTGTGCGCGGGGTCGGCACTGCAGCGGAACGACTCGAGTGAGGACTCGACGCCTGCGGTGCCGCCGGGGACGGGGGCCGCTGAGGTGACCGGGCAGGCGATCCAGGGCGCCGTCAGGGTGAGGATTGCTGCTGCTGCGCGAAGCGCCCGGGAGAGCACCATTCCTCGACTGTAGGTCTGCCTCCGGACGTTCGGGAGGGGCTGCACCGTAAAGAAACGGGGACTACC
>NZ_JBMCZA010000139.1:0-1510 GCF_048654705.1 Nocardioides sp. CPCC 206348 | reverse complement strand
TGGCGGCTGCAGCGGCGCGTTCGACCCACTTGGGGACGTCGCCGTAGCGCTGCATGGGGATGAGTTGTCCGGCGGCGGAATCCTCCACCAGTTGGGCCATCCGGCGATCGCGGGTGGTTTCCTGCTTGGCGGAGAGGACCCAGTTGGAGCAGACCTTTCGGTAGGTCCTGGTCGCTGCTTGCCAGAAGGCGGTGGCGGCCGGGTTGGCGGCGAGGTCGGCGGCGTAGGCGTCGGGCAGGACGATCTCGCCGTCGACCTCGTGCGTGTACGGCGCCGGGTCGGTCTTGCGCTGTTCCCAGATCGCCAGTCCGCTCGGCTGCATGCGGCCCTCGGCCTTCAGCTGCTCGACGAAGTCGAGGTTGACCTTGCTCCAGTTGCTGGTCTTCTTGCGCGGGCTCCAGCGTTGGCGCCGGGTGTCCTCGTCGATGCGCTGCGCGATCGAATCGATCCACCCCCAGCACAGGGCCACGGGTACGGCTTCCTCCCAGGTCAGCCCACGCTCGGGGACGTGCTTCTTGTTCAGGCCCATCCAGAGCTCGGTCTCGGTGTCGTGGTTCGCTGCGAGCCACGCGTCGAACTCGGCGGCGTCGGCGAAGAAGCGCGCCGGGCGCTCCTCGCTGCCACCCATGCGACCGGGCACTCGATCCTTCGCCATGGCGCCAGCCTGCCACTCGTCACCGACACCCGGGCCCGTGCGACATGCTGGTCCCATGACCCGACCCACCGTGGCCATCGGTGCCCTCGGCGGCACCATCGCCTCGACCTCCACCGATGGGGCAGAGGTCGTGCCCACGCTGTCGGCCGCGCTGCTGGCCGAGGCGGTGCCCGGCCTTGCCGAGATCGCGGACATCCGGGCCGAGACGCTGGCGATGCTGCCGAGTCCGTCCCTCGACGAACCGACCATCCTGCGGGCACTTCGCTGGGCGCAGGCCGCTGTCGACGCAGGAGCGACGGGCGTCGTACTCACGCAGGGGACGGACACCCTGGAGGAGGCGGCCTACCTGCTCGACCTGTTCTGGGACCGTCCCGAACCGCTCGTGCTGACCGGTGCGATGCGGTCTCCACAAGCGGCTGGGGCCGACGGTCCTGCGAACCTGCTCACGGCGGTGCGCTGTGTCCTCGCGCCGTCGTCGCGTGACCGGGGCGTCCTGGTTGCCTTCGACGACGAGATCCACCAGGCGCGGTGGGTGGCGAAGACCGACTCGATGTCGACGAGCGCCTTCCGTTCGGCGGTGTTCGGGCCGATCGGCCGGTGTGTCGAGGCCGAGGTCGCGTACGGCGTCCCGGCCGGTCGGGTGGCGCCCCTGCGCCTGTCGGCAGGGCAGGAGGCCGACGACCCGCGGGTGCCGCTGCTGGCGACCTACCTCGGGGACGACGGGTACGTCGTCGACGCGATCCGTCCCGATGACGTGGACGGACTCGTGATCGCCGGGTTCGGTGCCGGCCACGTGTCCGCCGCCATGGCCGAGGCGGTCGGCCGGATCGCCCGGCAGGTGCCGGTGGTGTTCGC